>CAZYXN010000108.1:0-9028 GCA_964651105.1 uncultured Muribaculum sp.
GTTATCAGTGACACAATTCCTTGTAGGCGTCTTCGTCAAGAAGTCCTTCCAGTTCTGACGGGTCGGAAAGCCTTACCTTGATAATCCATGTGCCCATTGCGTCTTTATTGATTTCTCCCGGATTATCCGCAAGATTGAGATTCGCTTCGATGACTTCTCCTGACACTGGAGAGATGAGGTCACTGGCCGCTTTGACGCTTTCGATAGCTCCGAATTCTTCGCCTGCTGTCACTTCGTCGCCCTCTTCCGGCATATCCACATAAACTACATTGCCAAGTTCTTTCTGCGCATAATCGGTGATTCCGATAAATCCGGTATCTCCGTCAACTGTAATATACTCGTGGGTGGGGGAATAATAAGTCTTGCTCATAATTTTATGTGATTTTATTTTTTATAATTTTTGTTATAGAATTTCTTTTTTACGACTATTGCGGGAAAAGTCTTTTTGCGGATACGTATTTTTAGAGGTGTGCCGATGGCGGCATAAGCGGTGTCCACCATTGCCAGAGCTATGCTCTTGTCTATGGATATGGCATGGTACCCCGTCGTTACATGTCCGACCGTTTCATCGTTTTCGTTGAGCACTTCATATCCGTGTCTTGGTATAGCCCGGTCGAGCAGTTCGATGCCTACAATTTTTCGCGACACCCCTTTTTCATTAAGAGCTAACGTCGCTTCGCGTCCTATGAATTCAGGTTTTTCAAGTTTTACAAACATTTTGAGACCGGCTTCCAATGGCGAAACGTCATCGCCAAGCTCGTTTCCGTATAACGGTAATGCGACCTCAAAACGCAATGTGTCGCGACATCCCAGCCCGCAAGGTTCTGCCGTCTTGGATGATACGAGCTTATCCCATAATTTTATGGTGAGGGCATGTGATGCATATATTTCAAATCCGTCTTCGCCCGTATATCCCGTGCGGCTTACGATTATCTTTTCTTCGTCGCAGTCAAGTTTTTTGAAATGATAGAATTCTAAATCGGCGCAGTCGATATTTAAAATTTCAGTCATGGCTTTTTCTGCCCTGGGTCCCTGGATGGCAAGCTCTCCGAGAGTGTCACTCAGATTTTCGATTTTCACGTCAAAATCTTTGGCCTGGGTTTCTATCCAAGCCACATCTTTTGCGATATTTGATGCGTTGATTACTAAGAAATAGTTGTCTGTTCCGTTTTTGTAAACCAACAGGTCGTCGACTATGCCTCCGTTTTCATTAAGAATCATGCCGTAAAAGCATTGGCCCGGCTGACCCGGTGTGACATCGTTGGTGAATATATGGTTTACAAATTTTTCTGCGTCAGGCCCTATGACGGAAACTTCTCCCATATGTGAGACATCAAATAGGCCGCATGCGTTCCGGACGGCATTGTGTTCTTCCACTATGCCTTTGTATTGTATAGGCATAATGAACCCGCCGAATGGGCTCATCAAGGCTCCAAGAGCCACATGACGGTCATATAGGCAGGTTTTTTTGTCTTCATTCATGATAATTATATATTAGGTTAATTAAATTTTCTTTGGATAATCCCGAAATGACCTCCTCGGGCGTTGTGTCTTTTAGTGCTGCTGCTATTCCTTCCGGAGAGTATTCAGCTCCTTTAAGATAGTTGAGCAGTTGCGAGTCGAGATCACTTATCTGGAAAAAATCGCCAGTAAGGTTGATTGAATCTATGTGCCCGTGATTTACGGCTATTTCTACATAAAATTCGCCTGCTCCTTCGATACGTTTGAACATACGGTGGTTGAATCTTGGATTCTTTCCGTATATCCATTCATTGGTATAATAGCTTTTTGACAGTTCTTCGATTGCTTCGATGTCTTTCGTTGTCAATTCGACAATTCCGTCACACATGAATTGTTTTGCATGATTCTTGAATTCCTCTATCGATATATGTGAGTGGTCGCGTATCGTGGTTATGTGGCTTCTGACTGATTCAATCCCTTTCGACTCAAGCTTGGTGGGAGAGGGGGATAATGCTCTTGCCATGGTTTCGATATCTGTGGAATACAGCATGGTGCCATGCACGATGCTGCGTCCCGGTATATGATAGAACGCATTGCCAGAGACTTTTCGGTCTCCTATGAAGATGTCATTCCTGCCGGTGGACGTTGCGTTTATGCCTATGGCTTGGAGCATTGACGCTATTTTCGAGGTGTAATCTGTAAATACGGTCTTCACGGAGTTTTCCGATACGATATATGAGAACATGATGTTGTCCATGTCGGCATATACGCATCCGCCGCCACTTTTTCTACGGTAAACCTCTATGCCGTGTTCTCGGCAATAGGAGAGATTGACCTCGTTTTCCATGACCTGATTTCTTCCAAAAATTACTGTCGGTTTTACCTGCCACATGAAAAAAGAGTCATATGGCATGGTATTGGCGACATATTCTTCCATCGCCAGATAAAAAGGCAGTTTCCGGCATGTGGAATCTGGAAGAACGATATACTTCATTGCATCCCTATTTATGGTTTATATCATTTCCCAAAGATATAAAATTGTTTTCTCAATTGCAACTTGGACAAATGAAAAAATCCGGATACGCTCTCGCGCTGCCGGATTCATAACCTATGATTCACTTATTTAATTTATCGTATTTTAAAATTAATAATTTACTAAATATAATCAATTTTTCGATTGTAAAATTAGAATAATTGTTGAAACTTCTATTATAATCGCCAGTAAATTAAGTTTAATTAACTTAATTCTGCTTGCTTCCAAGTTCTATAATACTGCCTGTGACTGCATCGAAGATCACATATGATGGCTCTTTCTTGTCATTGAACATTTTAGGGTCAAGGCCGTATACGACCCCGTATTGCGACGCGTCAAATGAGCCGTCCCAAAAATTGCGTCCACGGTAATCGATTTTGATTGATGCCGATCCGGGTATGCAATAGGCCACGCCGTCTTTAGGCATTTCTTTGGGCTCCCCTTTTTCATTTTTAGGCAGTTTCCCTTTTTGGGTTATCTCAAGAGTCAGGTAGATTGGATCTCCCGACAGGTCGTCGGCATCCACTATTCCGTCGATGGCTGATATGCGTGCCAGTACATGGCGGTTCACTTCGTCCCCCGGTATGTAAGTGAACGTGCGCACATCGGTTGAGTGTTGTTCGGTTCCTACAAACATTGCCGTCAAGGCTGCTTCCTGGGCCGATAGTTCATCCATCACTATCTGCATCGCTTTCCCGTCAGGCGGCATTTGGTCGGCTTGCCCTGTGATAAGGTCATTACGGCTTTGACGGAGTTCATATATCTTTGCTGCTGCGAGTTCGGCGCGTTTTGCTGTCGACACGCTCCGCAGCATCTCTTCGCTGATTACCTGCCTGGCCGCCTTGGTCTCAAGCGGAGTGGGCTGGACTGCCGTCGGCTGAGGCAGTTCCGGCGGTTCTGGAAGTGTCACCTCTTCAGTGTTTATGGCAAGCGGAAGGTCGTTTTCGTCCATGACAAGAAACGGAGTGAACCCCGGCTTGAATGTCATGAGGTATTGCTGCTTGGGATTGATTATTCCCCGGGCGTTGACTGTCACACTTTTCAGTTTCCATGACACTGAATTTGCGGTCACCGGATTGCTTTCATTGAGATACCGTTTGGCATATTCATAAAATTGTCCCGGATGTTTCTCGGTCTTTTCGACTTCGATTGTAATGTCGAGAACAGTTGTCGGCAATGAATAGATAAGTCCGTAGTCATTGGCTTTGGTCGCGCTGAGTTTTTTTGTCGCTTGACCATGCGCTGATGCGGTGGCTGCGAGCAGGCAGGCTAATGATATTATAGTCGATTTCATAATCATTGGATTTGTCGTTTTGGCTATTATTTCATTATTTCATTTATTGCGGCTCCGGTATATCCTGCGATGTCCGAGGCGATAACTCCGTATTCTCCATGTTTTTCTGCTGCGAGTTGTCCGGCGTAACCATGAATATATGCTCCGGTGACTGCGGCTATGTCCGATGGATAGCCTTGTGCCAGCAATGAAGTGATGATTCCGGTAAGCACATCTCCGCTTCCGGCTGTGGCAAGCGCGGGAGTGCCGCTGGCACTGAACAACAACCGTCCGTCGGGGCGCGCTACGGTAGTGTAATGGCCTTTCAGCAAAATTACGATATTGTAGTATTCCGCTTTTTCGATAGCGGTAAGAATTCTTGCCTCATGGGAGGTGTGCTCGCCAAAGAGACGGTCAAACTCGCTTGCGTGCGGAGTCAGAATGGACATCGGCGGCAGCGAGTTAAGGATAGTCGGTCGCAATGCGATGCAGTTTAGTCCGTCTGCGTCAATGACAAGCGGCTTTTTTGCATTGTGTATGAATGTTTCCAATGCTCTGATTGTCAGGTCATGAGTGCCGATGCCAGGGCCTATGGCTACAATGTCGTAATCATGTTTGAGCGATATTTCGGTCACGCCTCCGTCGTTATGGTCAACTTGTACCATTGCTTCCGGTACTGCGGTTTGAAGCACGGTGAAGCCGCAGCGTGGCACGTGCATGGTAAGTTTGCCGATGCCCGACCTGAGCGCTCCTTTGGCGGCAAGTTGTGCCGCTCCGAGCATTCCGTAGCTTCCGGCGGCTATGAGGGCCGAGCCGTAATCGTTTTTGGTCGAAAATTCTCCACGTCGTTGCAATATGCGTCGGGCGTCATGTTTTTCAAGCAGGAAATACTGTGACTGCGTGTTTTTTATCTCTTGTGAGTTCAGTTCGATGTCCAGCACCTTCCACTCTCCGAGATATTCGGCATTGTCGCTGATGAAGAATGCCAACCGTGGAAACTGCATGGCAAGCGTTAGGTCGGCGTGTATGATGTTTCGGCTCAGATTGTCGGCATTCCATTCGGCAAACATTCCCGATGGAACGTCGATAGATACAATTGTGGCCTTGGAACTGTTGATGTAGTCGACAAGGGCGCGGAAGCCGCCCGACAGGGGTTCTCGAAGGCCGGAACCGAATAGCCCGTCGATTACTATCGAGTCGGGTGATATGAACGGAGGATTGAAATCGTTGGTGATTTCGGTGAAATTAGCGCTGTCTACTTCAAGAAGGCGGCGTCTGCTGTTGATGCAGCCGTCGCTCAGTCTGCCGAACACATTGAACAGCAATGTCTCGACATGATACCCCTGCTCTATGAGCATACGGGCTGCCGACAGAGCGTCGGCTCCGTTATTGCCTTGCCCTGCAAAAACCCAGATATGTTTGTTGGGGCGCCAGCGCGACATAATCTCGCAGGTAATGGCGGTGGCGGCGCGTTCAATAAGGTCAGCGGTGCTTACGCCGTCATGCTCCACGGTATATTGCTCGATTCCTCGTATTTGTTGGTTCGTAAATATTTTCATCGTTGATAAAAATTGCCCGAAAGCAAAAGCTTACGCAAATTTACAAAAATATATGGCGTGAAAAGAATATTTTCACTAATTTTGCGCAAACTTAAAGGACAATGGGAAAAGTCACATATAACGGCTTGACTTTCGAGCCTTACATCACTAACGATACGATAATCGGCCGCGTTGAAGATATGGCTCGTCAGATAAGCGCGGACTACAATGGAAAATGCCCCTTGATTTTATGCGTTCTTACCGGAGCGTTCCCGTTTGCCGCCGATCTTTTTCAGGAGTTGAGCATTGATGCCGAGATTTCATTTATCAGGCTGAAAAGCTACGAAGGCACTTCGACAACCGGAAAAGTGAAGGAGGTCATGGGGCTTACTGAAGACTTGACCGGTCGGCATGTGATTATTGTCGAAGATATTATTGATACTGGCAAGACTATAAAAAAATTAGTGGATGATTTGAGTGAAAAAGGGGCTGCTTCTATTAAAGTGGCGACACTGTTGTTCAAGCCTGAGTCGGTTCAGTATGATATTAGGCCTGACTATGTCGGTTTTGAAATTCCCTCAAAGTTCATTATTGGATACGGGCTTGACCTTGACGGATTGGCTCGTAATTTAAAAGATATCTATTCGATTTGCGAAAATAATCTATAAAAACTTTTGGAACAAACATGTTTAACATTGTGATTTTCGGTGCGCCCGGAAGTGGTAAAGGTACTCAGAGCGAGCGTCTTATTGAAGAGTACGGGTTGTATCACATTTCTACCGGCGAGGTGCTTCGTGGCCACATTGCCCGTGGTACCGAACTTGGAAAGATTGCCGATTCTTTTATTTCTCAGGGTCAGCTTATCCCGGATGAGCTGATGGTAAACATTCTCGAGCACGAACTTGACAGCAATCCTCGGACGGAAAGAGGGGTCATTTTCGATGGATTCCCCCGCACTATTCCGCAGGCTCAGGCTCTTTCAAAGATGCTCGAAAGCCGCAATTCAAAGCTTCATGCCGTTGTAGGGCTTGAGGTGGACGATAGCGAGTTGGTGGAGCGTCTGATTAAGCGAGGAAAAGATTCGGGCAGAAGCGACGATAATCCCGAAACAATCAATCGTCGTCTGGAGGTTTATCACAACCAGACCTCTCCGCTTCGTGATTTTTATAAAAAAGAGGGCACATATCATGCCATTCCGGGTACAGGAAGCGTTGACGGCATTTTCGATACCATCAAGAAATCGCTTGACCGGGTTATTGAGCTTGAGACGGCTGACTCCAATGCATTTTGATTGGAGATGTCCGATTCATTTAACGATGCCATATTGCAAGTCTACCGTCATCTCTCTGAAAAGGAGGTGACGGAGGCTGTTATGTTGGGTGAGGAGATTTTGTCCGATACCTTGGATGAATGGCGCGAGCAGCGTTCTGATGAGGTCGCATGCCGGTATATTGCCGCTACATGCGCTTATGCGGCCGCTCTTCTTCCTATGCAACGTCAGCAGGAAGCGTATGCTGCGTGTATGACTGCATTGGCTTATACAGCCCGTAACAATGTCGACGCATCAGGCTTGTTGGCATTGATACTCATTGTCTGGCGCATAATTGAAAACACGCTCGCGTCGACGCAGCCCTCTGACGATGGAGCTGCTCTTGTGCATGTCTCGCGGTTGACGGCGGCGATAGGCTCGTTGATGTACAAATATTATTATGAGACAGGCTGTCGGAACCCGGATGATCCGGCTCTTGACGATGCCTATGCCTCGTTGTCTGTGATTTTGCAGCTTGTCGATGTGAATCGGGAGGTTGCCGACCGTGTGCCGGTTATTTCCGACATACTCCGCATTTCTGAAGCGATCGGGCTTATTCAGTGACGTTGTCGGGCTGTTCGCCGGGCAATGGCCGGTATGGTGACGGTTTGTGCATTGATTTCATCTCTCGGTCAAACTGTTCCACAAGTTCCGGATATTTCGATGCGAGATTGTTGGTTTCTTCGGGGTCATCCTTTAGATTGTACAGTTCCAGCGGCATGTCGCGTTTGATTGTGACACATTTCCAGTCTCCGCGTCGTGCGGCTCTCTGTTTGCCGGTAAATAGTTTTCCACTGTGATAACCGTTGATGAAATTAAAGTCGCATAAAATTACGAAAATTTTAGCGACTTGAAAAATAGTATTGTGCAAGAATCCTATTCCTTGAGGAGCTGGATAATCTGTGCGGCGGCGTTTTTTGTATCTACCTTTTTGATGATGTGGGTTATTTCATGTTCTTTGTTTGTGATAAAAGTTGTTCTTACTGTGCCCATATATTCGCGGCCGGCCATTTTCTTTTTTTGCCATACGCCAAAGGCTTGGTTCACTTCTGTTGTCGGGTCGCTCAGTAGCAGGAACGGCAACGAGTATTTTGCGGCAAATTTCTCGTGGCTCGATGTCGAGTCTTTGCTGATGCCGATTATTTCATAGCCGAGTGCCCGCAGTTCGCTGTCGTAATCTCGTAAGGAGCAGGCTTCGGCTGTGCATCCGGGGGTGTTGTCTTTGGGATAGAAATAGATGATGAGCGGTTTGCCTGCGAAGTCTGAACTTTTGATCTCTTTGCCTGTGGTGTCGGTTCCTAACACATCGGGAATTTTCTCTCCTGTTTCCATATTATTTCTATTAATTAATTGATTGAATGTTTAATCAGATAACAATTGTTTTTACGGCCTTGTTGGCTGTTTTTCGCAGCGTAGCTCCCAGAATGCTACAGCCGATGCGGCCGCGACATTGAGTGAGTCGACTCCGTGCGACATGGGAATTCTTGCTACGTAATCGGAATCGGAGATTACTTTGTCGCTGAGTCCGTCTCCTTCTGTCCCTAAGATTATGGCAAGTCGGGGCTCTTTTTTGAGAGATTGGTTGGTTATTGGGATGGAATTGTCTGTAAGGGCCATTGACACGCTTTTGAATCCAAGGTCTCTAAGTGTCTGGACTGGATTGTCAGCCCATGTCCAGGGGACGAGAAACACGCTCCCCATCGATACCCTTACCGAACGTCTGTTAAGCGGGTCGCACGATTGAGGTGTTAACAGAACGCCGTCGATGCCCAGTGCCGCCGCGCTCCGGAATATGGCTCCGATGTTGGTAGTGTCTGTGACCGAGTCGATGACGGCTATTCTTTTCGCGTCGCGGCATATCTCCTCGACGGCTCGTTCCGGCCGGCGTTGCATGGCGCAGAGTACACCTCGGGTGAGGGTGTATCCGGTCAGCCCGGCAAGCGTGTCGCGGCTGCCGGTGTAGATGGGTGTGTTGCCGATAGCGCTTGCGATGTCGGCTGCGTCGCCGGCGATATGGCGTTTTTCGCATAGCATCGCGAGCGGATGATATCCGGCGCTGAGAGCTGTGCGAATCACCTTGGGGCTTTCTGCTATGAAAACTCCCTCCTTGCGGTTACGTTTGTCTCCGAGTTCCTTGTCGGTCATCGAAGAGAATATACTTACGCGTGGATCCTCTATCGAGGTGATTTCTGAAATATTCATGAATTGTTGATCGGTAAATAAAAAGCCGGGCATCACTGCTCGGCTTTCGTGACTCCTACAGGATTCAAACCTGTAACCTTCTGATCCGTAGTCAGATGCTCTATTCAGTTGAGCTAAGGAGCCGATAAAAACTCTCTATTTCCTTCTTTTTTTAATGGTGACTCCTACAGGATTCAAACCTGTAACCTTCTGATCCGTAGTCAGATGCTCTA
>CAZYXN010000109.1:0-8608 GCA_964651105.1 uncultured Muribaculum sp.
GGGAGCGGGAAATTGGGCAGAATAGGCTTGTGGTCGATAGAGTAGGGCACCACTTTGTCAAGAATCTCCAGAGTGTTGGTCAACGCTTCCGGCAGGTCGGAGAAAATCGCATTCATTTCTTCCTGTGTCTTCATCCATTCCTGCTTTGTATATCGCATGCGCTTGTCGTCATTCAGGAATTTATTGGTGCTGACGCATATAAGCCGGTCATGCGCTTCGGCATCGTTTTCGTTGACAAAATGCACGTCGTTGGTGGCAACAATTTTGATGTCGTATTTTCGGGCTATTCTGATGAGTT
Source organism: uncultured Muribaculum sp. (assembly GCA_964651105.1). Taxonomy (GTDB): domain Bacteria; phylum Bacteroidota; class Bacteroidia; order Bacteroidales; family Muribaculaceae; genus Muribaculum. The sequence continues at coordinate 299 of CAZYXN010000109.1, forward strand.
CGGGATTCACCTGTTGTTGAATCTCGAACACTGTGCGGTTGGCTCCCGGCTTGTCAGTGGCATGACGCTGAAGCTCGATATAATAGTCGTCGCCGAATATGTTCTTGAACCACTGCACCTGTCGTTCGGCTTCTTCGATTTCTCCGGCCTGAATCAGTCGCGGAATTTCACCTCCCAAGCAAGCAGAACATACGATAAGCCCTTCGCTATGAGAGGCGAGTGCTTCTTTGTCGGTACGCGGATGGGAATAAAAGCCTTCAGTCCATGCCTGAGAAACTATTTTTATGAGATTGTGATAGCCTTTTTCATTTTTGGCGAGAACTATAAGGTGGCGGCCGGTATCTTTTTTGTCTACGTGTTCATATAACGACTTTTGGGCCACATACATCTCGCATCCGAATATCGGCTTGAAAAATTTCTTTTTCAACTCTTCGATTTCGCGGCGTTTTTCTTCAGCGGCAGCTGAGTCTCCCGCTTCCTCCGCTTCTTTCAATACCTTTTCGGCATCGCCTATGGCACTTTTTATTTTGCCGTTTTTCTTATTGACATAGTTGTACAGCTCTTTGATACCAAACATGTTTCCGTGGTCGGTCAATGCGATTCCGGGCATGCCGTCCTCGATGGCTTTGTCAACAAGCGCCGGAACGGAAGCCTGTCCGTCAAGCACGGAAAACTGGGAGTGTACGTGAAGGTGTATGAACGGATGCATTTATCGTAGTTTTAGATTGTTTATAATGTGTTTCATATCGGTCGCTATGGCTTCTGTCGCAGGAAGCACGGTTCCAATGGTGTCGGATTTGGGTGAATTGAATTTCATTGTGGCGTGCAACACCATATTCATGCTGTCGGTAACCATCATGAGGACAGGTGTCGGACATTGAGGAGTAATCATAACCCAGCCTATATAAGTAGAATCAGGACGGAATGTTTTTATTTCTCCCTCATGTATTCCAAGATTGTCGGCCATGCGGTCAAACTGATTTTTAATCACTTTGGCAATTTTAGCCGAATCAGACACAGTGACTAGGCCAAAATTGACTGTCGCGTCATATTGAGGATATTCACTTTTGAACATATAGCTGCCAGGATATGTCTTTATCATTGACGTTGTTGCGCGAACATTGGTCTCAACATTATATGGAATGCTGTCAAATGTCGCATAGTAGGCTGTATATTCACTGTGTTTTGAACAGGATAGCAGCATGGCGGTCGCGACCGCTGTCACTGTTACTCCTATTATTCGTGTAAGAAATTGCATGGCATGTTATTTTTTTTCCGTTGGCTAAATTACAAAAATATCCCAATATAGGCAATTGAAAACGACTATTGTCATCAATAAACAAGGGCCGCGAATTTTGCGGCCCTTGTCATTAATTAAATATAGATTGTGATTACCAGAGAGAACCACGTTTCCAACGCGGGTCACCGATATCTTTTTTATACACGTCGCTATTGACCACTTCCGGGGTATTGTTGTAGAACAGACCGTCAAGAGTGGAACGCTCATGCATATCGGGGTCGGGAGCATGATGAGGCGGATTCGGACTGCGCATCAACTGAGTTGGCAGAAGTCCACTTGCATGAACCACAAGTTCTTCAATGCCATTGGGATATGCGTTAGGATAAGCCGAGAATTTTCCCATTGAATTGGAACGGGCAGAGAACGAGCCCTGGGAGAATACAGCGTCATCGCCTTGCGCTGAAGGATCCCAATTGGAACCATAGTTGTCGCATACGTCAAATACAATGTCATCGCCACCGTTTATCTGACGGATGTCGGCGCCCATGAAATACATGGTGCGTTCATCGTCAGCGTCTTTAGCCTGAATGAAGAGGTTTTTCTTCATTGTTATGCGCGAGCCTGTCGGGAGATAACGCATGGAGAATATAGGCGCTCCTTTGCTGTAACGGGTGCTGAAGTTGAGCACGGTATTGTTATTGAACGTGATATCATATTTGATATTTGCAGGCCAGTTCAGGTTGACATTGTTATTGGAGAACAATGACACGTCGGGGCAGTCTACGAATGAATTGTTAGTCCATACCATGTGGGTGAACACATTTGATTTACCGGTAGCAGGCTTTCCATCATCGGCAATCCAGGCATAACCACGGCCGTCGTTGTTGTAGTACATACAGTTCCAGAATACATTATTGTCGATGATTACGTTCTCGAATACCTTACGCTTTTCACCTTGCACACGGAAGAATCCTCGTATAAGTCCCTGGAATGAACATCCTTTAACCTGTAGGGAGCTAAATGTAACCGCCATACCGGTAGAGTGCATATTGGCGAAGTAATTTCCTGATGCATTACCGCGTCCGGCTGACTGGTCTCCGTAATTTCGAGCCAACGGCACTTCAAAGTCAATATTTTCAAACACCATGTCACCGACAAGAATCGGAGCATCACCTTCGCCCGGTTCCTGAGGACGGCCGAACATGAAATTGAATGTGCGAGGATTGCTTCCGTCGCGGTCAATACCGCTTAGGAACACCTTTGCGCGTTTTCCTTGAGCAAGGTCATCGGGATTAGTGCGGAGCACGAATCCTTTTGATACATTCACGCCTCCATAGAAATAATAGTTTTTACCACCCTCAAGTTCAAATACGGTTCCTTCGGCGAAACTATTGTCTACCATATAGTGAGACAAAATTGTATCGATACGGGCGCAATTGTACTCGGGGAGGCGGGCAGCCTGAATGGTATCGGCCGCTCCGGCGCGTACATCGTCCCATTTGAGCAGAATCGGTTCTCCGGGGTCGCCTGATGTACGGGGAGCCATAGAGTTGTAGACCGCATCCACTTTAATCGGGTTGTTGAGGTTCTGCAGGTTTACCACGTATGTCGAGTTGGGATCAAGTCCTGTCACGTCGATGTAACCACGCTGGCGGTCGGCATCGGTCAACACATAGCGGCGGAACGGTTCCGGCACATTTGCCGTGGGATTGGTCAATGACGCTTCGACTGTCATAATGTGAGCGACGAAGTTTCCATCGGCATCCACCTCAAAGTTTTCAAGGAGGTCGGCATTACTTCCGCCGGCAGTTGCGAAACTCAAGTCAAAAGTAACACGGAAAGAAGTTTCGGTACGGTCGGTGATATTTACAACGTCGGGCACATCATAACGCGGTTCTGTAGAGATACCTACATAGTCAGCCCACTGACGGCCGCTTCCATATCCAAACCATTTTGAATGGTAGGGAGATTGTGGATCAAATTCGCCGGTAGCGGCATTGTATCCTCGCGGGTCGAGTGTACGTATCGCGAAACGATAGGGGTTGGAATATTCAAGGTCTTTGATAAGCACATTGAGTACGTCTGGGCCTACGATTGTGTCCCAAAGGATTTTAGCCGGGTCTTCCCAGTCTTTTGCCTCACCGGAAGACACGTATCCCTGGTTGGACATTTTTACTTCATATCCCGCGCATCCTTCAACAGCATACCATGCCAGATAGATATCGTTTAAATCCTGGACTTTGCATCCGTAGGCTTCGTCACCCCAGCCCGTGTTGTTGTCAACACGGAATAGGGTCATATGCTGGCGGTCGGAATCGCCAAACTCATCGTTGGCAACAGGATCGTCATCCTTGCAGGAGTATAGCGATACTGCCGCAAGGGCTATTATAGGAAAAATATATTTTTTCATGATTGCTTAATCGATTTTTAGGATTAATAACCGTAATAGTTAACATAGGCGCCACCGGCATCCTGAATAGCGGCCTGTGGGTAGGGCAGGATATAGCGGAGCACCGGAAGGGTCTCCGTGTTTTTCACCTGAGGCACCATCGTGGTCGCGCCATTGTTGACAACAAACACATCAGAGGAATCATCGACTCCACGGATATATCCGAAGAATGAATACAGAATGCTTCCATTCATCGCTCCTTCTTTACACCAGTTTTCATAGAATGAGCTGCGTGTCCATTCATTGCCTGACGGAACCACCAGATTTGTATACAGGTTGTAGAACTCAAGGACATCGAGACGGTCGTTGGGGAAAGTCGCTATATTTTTGTTGGGAACGACTTTATATCCGATTGTATTGGGGATATTGTCCCAGAACTCATCATTTTTGCCATCATATATAGACACCTCTTCGGTGTATCCTGATGACAAAGACTGATTTTCTGCCACACCGTACATGCGGAGGAATGCATATGTCACTTTCTCAGCATACAGATTGTTGCGCACAAGGTCTTTCCAACGGAGATTCTCGCCTGCGAACTCAAACATACGTTCGTCAAGGACGGCTTTCAGGAATGATTCCTTGCTTGCTGCCGCTGTTGTGGTATAAGCGTCAACCTTGGCTGCGGTGTTGGCGGTTCCACGGAATGCGCGTTCGCGTACCTGCTTAAACGCATCGACCGCTTTTTGGCCATTGGTCCCGTTTACGCCATTCTCAAGTTCATTGATCGCTTCGGCATACGTAAGCAAAACATCGGTATAACGCATGTACGGGAAGTTTATACCGGTAGCTCCGGTAGAGGTAGCCCCCATCGGTGAGTTTGACCAAAGTTTTGACCACTTGTTGTTATAAACCTTGTATGCGTTAGGCTCGATAGTCGGAATACCGTCGTAGGTATAATTCCACATTCCAATCAGATAATCGCGACGGATATCTTCTTCATCGAAAAGGTAGCGAACCAACGGATGAAGACCGACTGAACCGCTTGTCTCACCGTAGTTGAAATTGGTAGAACCGTTCTGACTATTGAATCGATATCCGTGGGCATAACCGATATTTCCGCTTGTCTCCTTTGTATATGGAATTTCAAAGATAGGATCGTCGGAATTGTTGACCACATAGCTGCATTCATCGGTGAACACCTTTATATAGCTGTTGGTCAAGGCATGATTGCTTTTGGTCATGACAGAGTCACAGTAATCGGCAGCAGTCTTGTAGTAGTCAAGATAGTTGTCGGGACGTTGCATGCTTCCGTAATTCCTTGGATTGTTTTTGTCGGGCATAAGGGTGTATCCTCCGTTGGTCATTGCCATACGGGCGATCATAGACCAGGCAAATTCCTTTGACGCATGCTCGACAGTGACATCCGATGCGAATTGCATGTTTTCAGCGGCATTTTTCAGATCGGCAATAAGTTCGTCAAGAATCTGATGACGATCTACCACTGGGAAGATTTCCTGATCTTTGAAAGAGCCTTCTCTTTTGTAGGATGGTTCGAGAGTATAGGGAATGTCTCCGAAATACCATACAAGTTCAAAATACAGTATGGCGCGGATACATTTGGCTTCTCCGAGCATCTGAATCGCATCTTCATCACCGTCATTTACAAAATCAGAGTTGGTCATCTGGTCGATAAATATGTTGCAATGTTCGATTGCGTCATAAGAATTGGTCCAGAATGTGCGTGCGGTTGAAGATTCAGGAGTACAGTCAAACCGGCGGATATTGTTGGTCCCTGATGTCTCGCTTGAGTAAGCGTTGAAATCAAGGTCGCTGTTTAGAATCAGATTACCGCCTGTAATACTTGTTGAAACGGTAATCAGCTTGGCATATAGACCGTTTAATGCCATTGTGGCATCTGCCTTGGTTCCGTAGGCATAATCGAAATCGAACGCCGACGGAGTTTCGACATCGAGGAAGTCATCGCAAGAAGCGAGCGACGTGGCCACGAGTCCGGCAAGAAGAATATTACGTATTTTCATTTCTGTTAGTGATTAAGGTTAGAATGTAACATTAAGACCCACTACATAACCACGGGAACGCGGGTAACGGTTGAAGTCCCATGAAGGTGTAGTTCCGCTCATTACGTCGACTTCGGGGTCGTAACCCGAGTAGTTGGTGAGGATGAAAGGATTGGATACCGAACCGTAAACACGCACTCTTGACATGCCGGCTTTGGTCGTCCATTTTTCCGGGAAAGTGTAACCTACGGTGATGTCGTTGCAACGCAGGAACGAACCGTCTTCAACAAAGTAGTCAAAAGTCACCTGGTTTGTAAGGTCGGCGGGGTTCCACATTGTAGTGTTCGGATTGGTTGCCAGATATTCGCCGACAGGATCGTCGAGGAAGTACGCTTTGTAGTAGCATTCCGGGTCATTTCGGCGGGTGTAGCGCCAACGGTCGCCTGCGAATTTGTCGAGGACGTTATAGAAATTGCCGCTGTTGTTGATTGATGATGACAGATAGTATGCGGTGGCATTGTACACGTCAAAATCAAGGAAGTAAGTGAAGTTGGCGGTGAAGTCGAGATTCTTCCATTGTCCGTTAAGGCTGAAACCGCCCTGAAGTTTGGGAGTGGTGTTGCCGATAACCACGCGGTCGTTCTCGTCAATAATACCGTCGTTGTTCATGTCTTTGAATTTGATTTTTCCGGGAAGGGTGGCATCTCCTGAATTGGAGCTTGCGAGTATATTGTTGACCACGGTTCCGCTTACACGCTTGCCGTTTTCATCAAGAACCAATGGAATAGGCTCTGCTGTAAAATTGGTCAACGGATTGAAGTTGAATTCTTCCGGAGTATAAAGACCGTCATACACCCATCCGTAGATAAGCCCCATCTGCTCTCCGACTTTTAAGCAATAGCTGTCGTAGTCAGAGCGGTCACGGCTGCTCTTTGACCAAAGCTCAGTGTCGGTACCGTTGAGTTTGTCGACAGTCATCTTGTTGCGTCCGAGAGTGAGGGTAGCTCCAAGATTATAGTCACGTCCCTGAAGGATAGTGCCTTCTACAGTCAACTCGAAACCTTTGTTGGTAATCTGGCCGATGTTGCGCCATTGTTGAGTATAACCGGTATTGGTCAATACCTGTGATTTATGGAGAAGGTCGCTGGTGGTGTTCCAGTAGAACTCGGGAGTGATGGTCAGGCGGTGGTTGAACATCGAGAGATCGATTGCAGCGTTGCGGGTGAGGGTGGTCTCCCATTTGATTTTGGGGTTGGGCAGATAGTTGTCCATTCCGTACCATAATTCGCCGTTTTCACGATTTTCACCGAAACCGGGGCCTCCTGATGACGAAAGTCCGTAAGCATAGTTCCACATATCAGCCTTGGTAAGGTTCTTACCTGCCTTACCGACAGCTGCGCGGATTTTCAAATTGGAGATAAGCGGAGCCGCATCTTTCATGAAACCTTCATTAGACACAACCCAACCGGCGGATACCGACGGGAAGAAACCCCATTTATAACCGGGGGCATAGAATGATGTACCGTCGGCGCGGGCTGTGAATGAAATAAGATACTTGTGATCGTAGTTGTAGTTGACCTGACCGAAGAACGATGCCATTCGATTGGGGGTTCCGGTGCCCGATGTTGAAACCCACGGCGTTCCGAGGTTCATATTCGCAATAGCTTTGTTAGCTGTAACGTCATGGGGCAGGTAACGTACTCCCATGTTGTTGCTCGATGTCTGGCTATGTTGAATTTCTTGTCCTAACAGGAAGTAGAAGTTGTTTACATCCTTTAGTGTCCAGTCAAAAGAAGCTGTATTTGTCCAGGTATATTTATCGGTCTGTCCTTTTTCCATATAAGCTACCGGAAGACCCTGATTTGCCTCTGCATTAGGAGTGCCGAGACCGTAAAATCTGTCAATCTGGTCAAATTTCAGGAAGTAAGTCCCTTCTGTGCGAAGAGTCAGGCCGCTAATAGGTTTCCATTCCAATGATGCCTGGTTGGTGAACTCATAGCGGTGACGCTTGTAAAGGTTACGGCTAAGGTCGGAACGCGGGTTGGTGTATTCAAACATAGCCTCTTCGTCGGGATCGACTGTGCCTTCTTCCCAATGTCCGAATTCACGCAATCCGTTAGTCGGACGATAACGAAGCACGTCTATGATACCGCCGGTTCCGATATGTTCGCCGCCTTCACCCATGTCACGACGATAAGACATCTTTGGATTGAATGTAAATGTAAGGTTTTTGCTGATTTTCACATTCAACTTGGTGTTGATGTTTGTACGTCTGACACCGGTATTCATTATAATACCCTTGTCGTCACTCTGTGTGATTGACACATTGTAACGGATATTTTCAGTACCGCCGCCGATTGACACGTTGGCAGAGTAACTCATAGGAGTGTCGCCCATAACCTCATCCTGCCAGTCGTGGGTCACGGCATTGCGATATAGGTCAATATCATTCGGGTGTCCGAAATTGGCGCGGAAGAATTTAGCGTTTGAACTACGCGTTGAAGAGCCTACTGCCCAGTCATACTGATAATCGGCGAAATCGTAGCTGTTCATAAGATCGAGTTTCTTGGAAAGGTGATTCCAAGTGAGTGATCCGTTGAACGACACGGTGGTGCGGCCCTCTTTGGCGCTCTTGGTGGTAACAACGACAACGCCGTTAC
>CAZYXN010000110.1:0-8607 GCA_964651105.1 uncultured Muribaculum sp.
TCTTGAACAGGCTTCCTGCAAATTAACAATCGTTATGAAACACCCTCTTAAAGTCACAAAAAGTACATTGACATTCTTAAATTATAATCCAAACTGCTCTGGGTTTCACGCTCGGCTCCGTAGCTGTCGATTAATGTTAAGGTATGGCCGGCTAATCGTAGGTTTGGCGTGCCATGGCAATTATGTGGGGATGGGGGGATACGAAAAAAGGGTAAGCTGACTACATCGCACCGCTACAACCCGGTACCGTTGCTCCGGTCAAGGCCTGGCGGAGTTCCCGGGGAGCTGGTCGTGTAGGACTTACCCGGGCACAAAGTTACGACTTTTTTCGTTAACTGCAATAGTTAATCCGTAAAAAACAATATTTGTGTGCTGTGTTCGTTAATTATGTAGTTATGAAACACGGATATCCTACTTATAATATAAAGCTGTTTTTTTGTTTGCTGCTGGCTGTGTGTGGAGCTACGGCGCCATTCCGGCTCTCTGCGTTCACTCTTGACACTTATGCCGCCTCTTCCGTATTGTCATCCGGCAAGTGGGTTAAGATAAAAGTCAGCAGCTCAGGCATTCATCTTATTCCAAATTCCGATTTGCAGCGTTGGGGCTTTTCCGACCCGTCAAAGGTGAGAGTTTATGGCTATGGAGGCGCGCCCATAAGTGATGAGCTTAGAAAAGAAAATTATGTGGATGATTTGCCGCCGGTATGTTCGGAAGTTACTTCCAGAGGTATAGTTTTTTATGCCGTCGCGTCGATTTCTACTGTTATCCGTTCCGGAAGGCTTGATTACGAACGCAATTATTATTCTGATGAAGGATATTATTTTCTGACTGAGAGTGATGCTCCTGTTGATTTTCCTGCCACGGGAACGCCGGGTGTTTCGAGTGACTTCGTCGCCGGTTCGTTTACTGAAATGCTATATCATGAGCAGGAGCTTGTGTCGCCTGGTTCAACGGGACATACATTTCTTGGTGAGGATTTTTATAATACTCCTAACCGGACATTCAATTTTAATCTCGTTGATAAGGTTGACGACGATGTGTCGTTCACGTGCTATTTCGCAACAAAAACTATTGGAGCGACTTCGCGGTTGAATTTTTCTGTCAACGGGGCCGATATTCCTCAGGCTTCCGACAACACGCTTGATGCGAGTTCCGACGACAGTCATCGCCACTATATCATGAAAGAATTGCGGCGTAATGTATATGTCTCCGGAAATGACTTTCAGTTGTCGCTCTCTTATATGCCGTCGGGTTCCAATGTGCGGCTTGCGCGTCTTGATCGCATTGTGGTCAACTATCGCCGCAATCTGCGGCTTGCCGATGGAAAGCTTGATTTTTATCTGGAAGATCCGGCGGCTGTCCTGTCGGGAGTTTCCTCCGAGACCAGATTGTGGGATGTCACTTCGCCTGGCGCGATAGCGACGGTCAACGTTCAGCGTTCGGCGACCGGCATGAGTTGGACAGCTGTGCCTGCATCGTCGGGCATGCGTCATTATGTCGCATGGAATCCTGACGCGCAGATGCCGTCGCCTGTTTATGTAGGCGCTGTGGCCAATCAGAATCTTCACGGTGCTGAGACACCTCAGATGATAATCGTGACGATGCCGCAATGGAAGGAAAAAGCGGAGGAACTGGCCGATATACATCGTAATTCCCTGGAATTGCCTCTTGACGTGAAGGTCGTGACCCAGGACGAGGTGTTTAATGAATTTTCATCGGGAACGCCGCAAGTTAATGCTTTCCGGAAAATGTTTAAAATGTTTTGGGACAGAGGGCGTGACGGCGCCGACAGTCGCCTTGCGTTTGTGCTTATGCTCGGGCGTGGCATATATGACCATCGCGCGATTTCGCAGGAAGTGAAATCGCTTGGAAGGCCGGTGCTGCTCCAGTGGCAGACGGTCGACGGCAGTCATGACAATTCATCATATACGACCGAGGATTATCTTGCATTCCTTGAAGACGGTTCGGGTGTCCGTCCGGGGCGTGACCGTCATTGTGTGGCGATAGGGCGTATTCCGGTGGTTTCTGTCTCTGATGCGGCTGTCACTGTTGAAAAAATACGGTCATATATTGCCGATGAGAAGAAAGGCGATTGGAAAAACCGTCTTATTCTTGCCGCCGACGATGAGAATTCCGGCGATCATGTCAAGCAGATGGAGGACGCATATAACGCCATGATATCAAAAGATGCCGGTCGCAATTGCATGTACACAAAGGTATATGTCGATGCGTTTCCGTTGATCGACAATGTCGCCGTGGCGGCTCATGAACGTATGATGCGCGCTCTCGACAACGGGGCAGTATGGTGGTGGTATATCGGACATGCCAATACTTTCAGCTGGACGGGAGAAGGGTTGTTGACGCGTCAGGATATCGATAAGGCGAGCTTCGCCCGGCAGCCGATGCTTTTTGCTGCCACTTGTGACTTTTTGCGATGGGATTTGATTGACAATTCCGGCGCGGAATCGCTATATTTCAATCCCAAGGGGATAATCGGCGCGATTGCCGCCACTCGTCCTGTATACATTTCCTACAATGGAAACATGGCATTCGCTCTCGCTATGCAGGTTTTTGAGACATATGATGACGGAACTCCTGTGCCGGTAGGAGAAATGATGCGCCGGGCAAAAAATACGATGCTTGACAATGAGGAAAACAAATTGCGTTATGTGCTCCTTGGCGACCCTGCTTTATCGCTGATGACACCACGCCGCCGTGTGAAGCTTGAACGGATAAACGGCGAGGCTGTCGACCCTGAGCTACAACCGACAATCAAGGCGCGTCAGGATGTGACAATGGAGGGCCGGGTGGTCGATGCTGCGGGCAATACCGTCGATGACTTTGACGGAGTTTTTATTCCGACCCTTTATGATGCCGAATACAGCACCACTACGTTGGCTCATGGAAAAGATGGCGTTGAGCTGACTTTTGAGGAGCAGGGCGACCGGTTGTATGTTGGACGTGATTCAATCCATAGCGGAAAATTCAGCATCAAAGTCGCCATGCCGGTTGAAATAGCCTCAAATTTCCGGCCTGCGGCATTGAATATGTTTGCATATGAATCCGGAGGCCGTGACGCTTTTGGCGTGAACCGTGATTTTTATGTTTACGGTTATGACGATACACGTGAAGATGATCTTACGCCGCCGGTGATAGAGCGTTTTGTGCTTAACTCAACATCGTTCCGTGATGGCCAGACTGTCAATTCCTCTCCAACGGTAATCGCCCGCATGAGTGATAATGTCGGGATTAACATATCATCCGCAGGCATCGGACATCAGATTTCGTTGCAGCTTGATGGCGATAAAAATTTCTCTGATGTGGTTCAATTTTATGAGCCAGGCGATGAGGGGCCCGTATGGGGCACGTTGACTTATCCGTTGAGCGGACTTAAAGACGGCGACCATTCGTTGAGGTTGAGAGTGTGGGACACTTCCAACAATCTTGCGGAGTCAACCATTACATTTTCGGTAAAAGAGGGTAGGGTGCCGGAAATCATTAACCTGTATGCCGATTGCAGCCCGGCTGTTGATCGAGTGAATTTCTTTGTTGAGCACAATAAGCCCGGTTCTGATGTTGATGTCACTCTGGCTGTGTATGATTTGATGGGGCGCATGGTGTGGTCGGCCAAACGTTCTGGAGAGAGTGCGTCGGCTCCTATAGAATGGAATTTAGGTGATTCCTCGGGACGCAGAGTTCCGCGTGGTATATATGTTTATCGCGCGACGGTGGCTATTGACGGTGAGCAACATGCGTCGTCGGCGCGTAAGCTTGCGGTGGCTTCGAGATAAGCTTACGATATCGCTCATTCGGATATTTGCACGGAATTTTGTAATTTTGCAAGACAAAATTCAATAGGTTTATGATTTCAGTGTATCATTTGCCGACAAAAGACCGTGCGGTTGCATTTGTCTGGCAACATTTCTTATTATTGTTCTCTCTCTATTTGATGACCCTCGGTGTGGTCTTGTGCATAAAATCCAATCTCGGCAGCAGTGTGATATCGTCATTGCCGTTGTCATTCTCTATTGCCGGTCTCGAAGGGAAAGTCCCTCCGTTGACAGTAGGAGGCTATACAATAGCCATGAACTTCGTGCTTGTGTTCCTGCAGATTCTTATTCTTCGCCGCCGTTTTGAATTTGTGCAGCTTTTCCAGCTGCTCATTGGATGGGTATTCGGGTGGCTTATCGATTTGAATATGAATCTCACATCCACATTGGTGTGTGAAAGTATGATGTCGTGTGCTGTGACTCAGTTTGCCGGTTGTACGGTAATGGGGTTGGAATCGCCTTTGAAGTGCGTTGCGGATCTGTCACTATGCCGGGCGAGGGGTTGCCTGTAGCGTTAAGTCGTGTCACCGGAAAACCGTTCCCGAAATTGAAGATTTATGTCGATACGGCCATTGTGCTTCTTGCCGTGGTGAGCAGCTATCTCTTCTTCGGTGTATGGAAGTGGAACATCATCGGGCCGGGCACGCTGTTTGCGATGGTCTATGTCGGCCTTGTGGTTAAATTTGTCGGGATGCGTATCGGATGGTTTGATCGTGTGTTGCTGTATCGTCCCGGTTTTCGCCGTTACATTTTCGGCCTTGCGCGATACATCTACCGCTTCCGCAATTAAGGAGAAAAAGCTGTTGGTGTCTAAATCCCTCCCCCCGGATTGGCTTTAAGACCCAACAGCTTCCGATTATTAACTATACTTCTTAATTCTCAGTAGAGGATGTTATAAGAATCGGCCTTACGACTTGCAGGTCAAGTTTTGATGTCGTGTCTGCCGGATTCCATTCCAGTTTGCCGATATTGGCTTTGCCTAATTTGAGCGAACACTTTTGATCGGCCTTTTTTGTTGAAATCTTAAGCGTCTCTATCAGGCTTGTCTTATCCGTGCAGTTGACGGTCGCTTTCTTAGGCCCGTTCTCAAGCGCGGCAATGCGTATCTTTGAATTAGTCAGCTTTATTTCCGAAATTAAGCGGCTGTTGCTTACGAGCGAGTCGATATCACAGTTGTCGAGCACCACTCGGCCGTTGGTGACTGATGCATTTATGCGTGGCGTGCTGATTTCGGAAAGATAGATTGCGTCTGAATTGTTTCGGAATCCTTTAAGCATTCCTTTAGGGACAAAAATGGAAATAGGATGTATGTTGTCTACTGTCAGAAACATGGCGTGGCGTGAATCGGGCAGCGTATCGCATACTATTCCCGGATCGACTGTCAGTTTCAGGGTGTCGTTTATGACAACCGTTTGAGTCATGGCGTTCAATCCTTCGCGAAGCTTCATCACAGGTTCTTGGATTGTGTCGCTTTCTATGATTTCGATGCCTCGGAATTTTTCGAGAATGAATTTTTCGCTTCGGGATTTTATTTGAATGTCGGCATATTTGAATTTTGGCAACTCGATGTTCACGATATCGCCTTTAAGAGTCAGTGAGCGTTCTGACCATGGTTCTCCCGAAGCAAGAATCGTCACGACAATTGTGATTGTGATGATTAATCCGGCAAAAAATGCCCCAATCATCAGATAGGTGGAATATTTCATTTTTGGTGGTTGTTTAAATATTGGGTAAACAGTTCGCTGAGTTCATCCGGAGATATGCCCAGAGTCATCAGTTGGCGGAAAAAATAGTCGCATTCTCCGTTGAAAAATGTTTCGCGGCGCATGGCTCTGATGGTGTCTGCTGCATGTTCAGCGATGAAAAAACCGATTCCGCGCCGATTGAAAATCACGCCGTTGCGTTCAAGATACTCATAGCTTCTCATCACAGTGTTGGCGTTGACCTCCATGGATGCCGCGTATTCGCGTACCGACGGTATACGGTCTCCGTCTTTAAGAGCGCCAAGCATAATGTCGTCACATATTTTGTCGGCTATCTGTAGATATATCGCCTTGTTGTTTTCATTAAATACCATATGTCACCAGCGGTTAATTATTTCTGATTCCTTGAACCGAAGATATGCAAGAGCATAATTGAATAGAGTGATTGCCCCGAGTATGGCATACATCGCATTGTCATTATCAAGTATTGCCGGCGCCTCATAGCTATATCCCGGATTATGGAATGTTTTTGCGATCCAGGCTCCCGTTGCGACATATATAGTCACGATCGCCACTAAGCCCCAGAAAGTCTTGACTGTTGCAAGTTTCTGCCATACAACGCTTCCCAGCACGAAAAATGACTGCAGGAACAAGAACAGCAGTATGCCGTAACCATATTCCTCTATCGGTGTGGCTCCGAAAATGTCGGTAAGTGTTATGAACACTGTGTCACGATGGAGAAACCATTCGCAAAATCCGACTCTGATTGAATCGCCGATGAAAGCCGCGAAGGCAAATGCGATTATGTATCCGGGAACTACCAGAAGCCAGCGTTCGATAAACTTTTCAGGCTGAGAGGCCGGAACCATAAGAGTCGATAATCGGGATGCCGGTGTTTTAAGTGTAGTGAACAGTGACGAGCCGGCGATTATTCCGAAAATTATGAATGTGGCGATGAGCCATCCTGCTTCAAAGTGGAGGCAAGTCCTGTTGAAACTGTCAAGGTTTCTTAAATCATTATTTCCTATCGCGATGAAGATATTTATCACGGAGATGAATACGACGGCAAATCCTGTGGTAAGAAACAGCTGCCGGTAGTTTTCAAGATAGTCTTGCTTGAATAGCACTCCGAGGCGGTATAGGCTGAATGACTGATTACGTTTCATCTTATTTTGATTTTTTAGAAATGAATAAATAGGAAAGAGCGGCGCTGTTGGTCAAAGCAAGTTCAAACAGGGATTCGAGATTTATATCCGTTTCCGAGTCGTCATCATTGACCGTGATTATGTTGGCGCCTCCTATTGTCGGCTGTTTGTAGAGAGCTGAATCTATGAGTTCTTGATTGGCCGTTGTAAGGAAATTCAGCCGTGATGTAATGTTTGGCACAGGCTCGTTAAGCAGTATCTTGCTGTGATCCATTATGATTACATGGTCTATGAGTTTGTCTATGTCGCGTGTCTGATGTGAGGAGATGATGATGGTGCGTTCATCGGTCATGTTTTGCGCGATGAATCGGCGAAACGCGCTTTTCCCCGGAATGTCAAGCCCGTTGGTCGGTTCGTCCATCAGAAGAAGCTTGGTGTTACATGCAAGCGCGAAACACATCATGGCTTTCTTTTTCTGTCCCATTGACAACTCCCCGAGATTCAGTTCGGAATTCATCTCGAATGTCTCCAGATGTCGGCGCAGGTCTTCCATCGAGAAATTCGGATAAAAACCGGCATTGGCTTTCACAAACCGTTTTAGCGTTATCTTTGGAAAAGAGAATTCCTCGGGCACGATAAATATTTCGCCAAGAGTCTCCGGAAGGCGCTTTCTGGTGTTTACACCGTTAAATGTCACTGTCCCGGAATTAGGTGTCAGCAAACCGGCTATCAGGTAGAGCAGGGTGGATTTCCCGGCTCCGTTTTTTCCTAAAAGCCCGTATACTCCGCCATCTTTAAGGCTCAATGAAAGTCCGTCGAGCAGCAGGGCGCCTCTGCGCTTGTAGAAAAATGTGAGGTTGTTTACGTTTATCATAATGGTGTATTAGTATAATAGTACACCACAAAGGTAAGTATTATTTTTTAATTTCCAAATAAAAATCTAAAATAATTGGTTAATTGTGATTGTTTATAATATATTAATAAATAAAAAATGGTAAATTTGTCCATAACATTTATAAAACTCTATTTTGGGTAAAAAACGAAAATACAGGTTAGGATTGGCTCTTAGCGGCGGCGGTGTGCGCGGTTTCGCTCATCTTGGCGCTCTTTACGCGATGGAGGAGCTTGGAATAAAGCCTGATATAGTGGCCGGTGTGAGTGCCGGTTCGGTTGTCGCTTCTTTGTATGGCTCCGGAATGTCTCCCATTGATATAATGAAGCGGTTCTATTATCACAAGTTTACTGATTTTTGTGAAATGCGACTGCCGCGAGAGGGGTTCCTGAGCATGAACGGATTCTGTAAATTTCTGAAAGAGAATCTGCTTGTTGAGCGTATTGAGGATTGTAAAATCCCTACCGTCATATGTGCTACCGACATTGCGGCGAGCGAGCCGGTGCAGTGGCGCGAAGGTGACATTGCCGAGAGGGTGAGCGCGTCCTGTTCGATGCCGATTGTGTTCAATCCAGTTACAATTGACGGCGTTGATTATGTTGACGGAGGCGTGCTCCACAATCTGCCGGCCTGGGCGATCAGAGAAGAGTGTGAGATATTGATAGGCGTGAATGTAAGTCCTATTATCCGAAGCAAGAACTACACCGGTTCGCTTATCGATGTGGCGACAAGAACTTATCATCTCATGGCCCGGGCAAATTCCCAGACCGATGCTCTGCTCTGCGATTTGGTCATTTCGACCGATTCCATCGCCGATCTGCGCGTTTTTAACCTCAAAGAGAAGGAACGTATATTTAAAAGTGGATATAAAAGTGCGAAAAACTTGCTTCTTGACGCAAAAAAGAAGCTGAAACTATGATTGTAAATATGGAACAGGAAAAACCAGTCATCTATCAATTATTACCGAGACTCTTTGCCAATTATAATGAAAATTGCGTGCCAAACGGCACTATTGCCCAAAACGGCTCAGGGAAAAT
>CAZYXN010000111.1:0-8363 GCA_964651105.1 uncultured Muribaculum sp.
ACACCTCTTATTTTATTGATTATCAGCCGCTAAATGCCTTTTTAAGGAGCGACTAATTAGCCCACGATGGTCAAGTGGTTTCCATCAACCGGTTTCCATCGCAATGTTTCGATAGCCAGTTACTATCGGATGCCTTTCAAGACATTGAAACCAAGCATATCACAAACGGAATGTCCTATCTAATGAATGGGGCAGTATCGTGTTTCTTCCTTCATCTCTTTCTCATTGTATATTCCAAAATTTCAAGTTCACCTCATCTTCGACAGTTTCCTCAATCGTATCGTCAAGGCCCGGGAAAAAATCAAGACCGGACATCTTCTCTAATTCGTTGATGCTCATATAACTTTCAGATAGACTTTGACGTGTGGAATTGTTGTACATAACAAATGCGACTCCTTGATATCCATCGTCTGAACGAACCAGCAAGGCTTTGAAGAAAGCATCCGGAACAACAATCTGATGCGAGCCAATTTTGCCATAGAAATTCAGACCAATAATCGGACCAGTCACTACATAAACTCTTCCATACTGATTTGCCCACTTACGAACTCTATTCTCTAGAATGTTCCAACTGCCATTATTTAATTGTTTGTTCTGTGGACAACAATTAGTGTAGTAGAATGTGTCCAACATTGCTTTTTCATTCCACTTGAAATCACCTGCTGGCGCCATATGGCCACGAGACCATCCACTACCCCTATAATCATTGTTGTCAGCCTGAATAACATTAGCATTAGAATCAAACTGGAAATATTTACCTCTGCGCCCTATGCCTCCATCTGTTTTATCAGAGGTCAGCTCATAAGCGGTCCAGACAGGAATACGAGCATACTCATTATATGACAGTGTGTATCCAGTATAATTGATTATACAGTCATTTTGTCCATATGCCGGTATCTCCATCCGAACTTCTGTCGCACTAGCATTGTTGCTAGCACATCCGATTAGCAACTGAATGAGAGTGAGTAAGACAAAACCGATAACTGATATCCTGAACATTTTTTATAAAATTCGCTCCTGAAAATCATCCAGATGGATGTTGCCAATAACAGGCACAATATGAATCAGAAACCTCTGATTATATTCTTCCTTAGAGGTATCTCTCGGAACGCCACCCTCCCCACTGCCGCTGATAACCAATTCACATTTTGGCATAGCTGAAAAATCGATGTTGTTTTTTTGCCAGAATCGATGCAGTTCAAGAGCTCGTTGATAGCTCAGGACATCATTGTTGTAATATGAGTTTATGTGGTAACCATCAGCTGACGCCTGTCCCTCCAAAACAACCAAGTACTTGATGTCCTGCTTTTTATCGTGCATATTCTGTAGGTTCAACACTGTCCTTTGGATTTCCAATCCGGCTGCAATAATACGTTCCCGAAGAGAATCCGCCTCTGCTCTGTTAATTCTATCCACCATTAGTCTATGCAGATCGAACTCTCCTCTCTGATAGGTAACCTGAATCTTGAAGATATGCTTTACATACATTGAGTTGAATTCAAAATAAGTAGTGTCGATGTTCTCAACCGTCTGATAAATTTTCTTAATTTCCTCGTATTTATCGGCAATTCTTCTAAGTTCAGATTCTTTCACACGAAACCGACTATAAGACACCGCAAATAACACCACCATAATTGCAAACAGAGTGGTGACAATGTCCACATAGCTTGGCCAGAAGGACTCTTTGTTGATTTTCTTTCGCATCTTTTGGACTACTTGTGCCTAAAAGGCCAGATTCCTCTTCTTCTTGGTTTATCGCTTACCTTTTCAGCGGCAGACAACATTGTCCGTTGTACCACTATAGGGCGGTGAGCCAAGTCATCAATTTTGGCATTTCCCTCACGGACAGCATTAAAGACATCGTCTATAGCAGACTTATCAGAAATGGCCATCCTAATTTCCGTAAGTTCGTTTTCAACCGCTTTGAGCCGTTCAAGATTCGAAAGCTTACGATTGACATCCTCAACATCAAGAGTTTTGTCCAATGCTGACATAAACTCATCCAATTTTTGTTCAACACCAGTCCTACATTTGCCAACAATTTCATCATAAGATTTCTTAAAGTCACCCATAGCCTCCTCAATATCATCCCTATTTTGAGCGACGACACGCTTAAAGGCCTCTGACAGTTCCATTATCGCCTTAGACTGCTCCTGATAAATTTTGTCGAGTTGTTCAACTTGAACATCCTGATAATTGTAAATAAGCCTGTTCTTCATCTTCAAGGCGTTTAATTGTTCCTCAATCGCATTAATTTGAGTGTTGCCAAGCAATTGAGTCTGAGCGATATTTGCACCTAAAGCATCGATGTTCTTTTCGAATGTTGTAATACGATCCAAAATAGCATTGATTTGTTGCAAAAGTCTGGCCGGGATCTCAAGTGATTGATTATACGCCTCTTGTTTTTCTGTCAGCACATTGACAGAGGCTATAATACTCTCTTTGACTTCTTCTAGTCTCCGAATGGATGTGGTCACAGAATCGAAACCTCTTGCTGCCGCAACAAACTTGTCCAAAGTCACGATGACCTCCCTCTGTTTGAGGGTAGCAAGCAACTGATCCTGCTTTTGAATGTTCTCGTTTATGAGTGTAATATTACCGCCCATCTCTACAACGGCCTTTGTAAGGGCCTCGGCATTTTCGGCAAAAGTTCCTTTGAACATATTCGTGCAATCGCGGAACGCATCTTTAAATTCGTCGATGACAGTGCGAAAGGATGGCTCAAATTTGCTTATTGTACCTCTCAGCCTATTCAGCGAAGATGAGACACTTGCACTAAGAGTCGGAATGACAGCCATCTGAAGAAACTCAAAGAACTCATCCTTCTGAAGATCCACTTTCTTTTGAACACCACTGGCATACCAGTTGCTGATTATCATCAGTAAAAGTCCCACCAAGGAGGTGGCCATAGAAATGACTATACCGCCAATAAGTTGTTTGACCATCTGGTCGCTAATACCAGTATCTTCTTGTCCTAATCCGGCATTGAAACATAGCAGACCTACTAAAACCCCCAAGAACGTACCCATAAGCCCTAAATAGGTCGGAAATGAAATCTTGGAAGTAGCGAATTCATAAAGCGAATCAAGGCGATGCTCTACTTTGTCTTTAATAACCGAGTATTCTACAGCACCGTTTGTCTTTATGATATAGTCATTAACCTCTCCAACAAATTCATAGGAACTATTGGAGTCGCTTGGCGTAGCAATCAAGGTCAAATCACCATCATCGTCTTTTGTTTCCCATTTTGATGATGGAAAGAAACAACTTAATTCGCACAGTTTTCTTATAGTATAGATGGCGAAACCTAATTGTATTATAGCAAAGGCTACGACCGTTATCCAAGGATGTGTATTGAGATATTGTAAAAATGAAAGCATAGCCTATTTTTTATAAACATTCGTCAATTGCAAAACCGCTTCCACTACTGGCAGAAAGAAGAGGGTATCGTTGAAAGGCTCCTGAAGCATATACTTGTCAAGAACCTCTGTTTGGAATCTAGAGTCCAAAGCATCACTGACAACAGAATCAACGACTTCCTGCATCTTTACGGAATCAACCTGCTCTATTACAGACTGCCTAATAAGAGTGTCAAGAACCTCCTTATAGATTTTGTTCATAGTGTATACCTCCTTGGCCAAGTTAGTCTTCATACCAGATGAATATGCCTCTTTAATAGCATCAACATCCTTGTACTCAGCGTCATTACCATCACCCAGATAAACTACTGGCTTAGGCTCTTTAGAGTCAGCAACATGGTAGAGTCCTCCATAGCATGTGCTTTCTTTACGCTCTGAAGGCAGAATAAGTTCAATACCCGGTTGTTCTGTCTCATATACGTCTGACACAATAAGTTCCGTAATCTGTTTCATACAAGGAATGGAAGCGGTAATGTAGTTGTCGATATACTTGCTACCGTTACCGCTGAAAATGATTGTTTTCGGATATGGAAGTTTATTAGTCTTGAATATGGATGACATATAATAGACCAGAGCTGTGTAATGATAGACGAAGGTAGAGATGTGGTCAGTCCTCAGCTTCTTTGAAATTTCAGTCTCCTTATCATTGTTGATCCAAAGATTGATGATGTCGCAAGTTGAGGTTTGGCTTGACGTTAACATAACCTTATATAGATCCCTCAACTCATAAGCATCGAAGTGAACCTTGTCTTTGTAATGTTTGAAAATTCCATTATCTCTAGCGTTTTCGAACTGATTGTAACCATTTCCCCATAGAACATCACAACCGAAATGGACGGAATTTGCAATTTTCGCCTCTCCATTAGCATAGTAAACTATATCAGTCGAACCACCTCCGATGTCCATTATGGCCACAGATTCAGCATTATGGAAAGCCGCCTTTGTCGCAAAATAGTAGTATGGCGCTTCGGATTCCGTATAACACTTCAACTGCTGCTCCGCAGAGTCAAGATTAAGAATATCGGAGGCTTCCTCTTTCCAGATTGTCTCAAAGGTTCGGCGAATACTCTCTTTGAAACTAAGCGGACGGAACCAGATGATTTCGGTGCCTGATATTACGCCGTTCTCCTGTAATATGTCCGCTTTGATGAGGAGGAGAATTTCACGGATAAACACACGTAGGGCCTTTTCATCGTCAGCCCATTTAATGTTTGTAATCACAGTCTGATTTCCTGCGCATCGGAACTTCTCATAAAAGAACGCTATATTGCTATTGTCAAAAAGAACAGGCTTTCTGGTATTGTCACCAGTAACACAAAGGGCGGTGCGGATAGGAAATCCGTATGCCTTATCGTCAATAAGTGCAGGAACGAATTCCGTCTTGATCAATGTCTTGAACTCTTCAGGGATCTTACCTTCTACCCTTGAAATCAGTCCTTTCTGAGTCGAGTTTTCTTTGTCGTGGAGATAGCTGACTATTTGCTTGTCCATCTTTAACTGCTGAGGTTCAGCCGTCTTGCCACATTCACGGCGGGAGATGTAAGTATTAGACGTGCCAAGGTCAATGGCATAGGCAAATTTCTTGTCCGATGGTTCTGATATGTCCCAATTTGGGATAATGGCAAACGGGTATGACATACCCTCAAGGTCCAATGTGCCGCAAATTGCTCTAAATGAAGTGTTGAACACTTCATAATACTTCGTGCCGCAATCATTATCGCAATCCTGACGAGACCGGATATGGGGAGACCTCACACCCTTTTCGAAAGAATTATCAGTTGCTTCATCAATATGGACAAAATTTCCATTGCAATCTGTCGCATAGAAATCCAGCACGAGATTGGCTACGCCAAAAGCCTTATTCTCGTTAAGGTCAGATCCTGCCACAAGGATCTTAAAATAATTGTTCTCAGCATCCTTGCAAGAAAGAACATTAGGGAAAAGAGCAATGTCAAAGTTAATCTTGGCCAATGACAAATCGAGTACAGCGCCCTTTCCTGAAGTCGGAGTCGTATCTGTTGTGTAATAACGCTCGTGCTTTTTGCCGTTACACTCCAACATCACGTAAATATCTCCATAGGATTTTTTCGTCCCAGTTATCTTGATGTCACCGGCCTTTAGGTGTTCAATGCCTTCCCGTGTTAACGGCAGGAGATAATCATAATCCCTGTCTGCTCTATCCTGAGTGAAGACAAGAGTGGCAAACTTCTCGGAATCAATCTTGTATGGAACCTTAATAATGGTGTCAGTAAGGTAATTGATGACATCAGCGGCCTTGCTGCAATAAATGGAAATGCCATTTATCACAAGAGGAGAACTGTCAACGGAGTAGATGAGTTCCAAATCGTTATCCGACCACCGATTTGTGATTTGTTTGTCTGCCGAAAAAGCCTTTATATAGTTCCTCAATTCGGTAAATTTAGCATCTATAGAGGATCCTCCCGAAAAGAGTTTATTATACATATAGTTCTTGAAATCCTCGCTGCGATTCTCAAACAGCACGATGTCTTTGAAATATTTGCCGCCATCTTTTTTTACGAGAGGAGAGAGATTGAGCGAATCGTAAATCTCTCCGAAACAACTGTCTTTCGCACAGGAATTAAGATCCAGATCCGGTGGTGTAATGAACCCTGTCATTGGAGAACTTGTAGCCAAAAGGCATTCTTTGCCATTGTCCTCAAGAACAATGAAGAACAATTTTTGAGATGCCACTCCTAAATCTTCCTTAAAGTAGCTATCAACTGCATTCCCTAAGATAGGGACATTATTTTTTAAGACTTTCATCTGGTCTGCATAGTTCCACTCTTTGATGACTATCCTTCGGGCTTGGTTCTTCCATCTATTCTCGTGATACCTGAGATTATAAAGGAGTTCGAACACATCAAGAGTGTTGGAAACTAAGTGCTCATACGCCCACCCTGCTGACTTTTGCGGATCAAGTCTTTGCTCCAGAACTCGACGGAAAGCTTCTTTGAATACGAAGAAACGGGCGAATGGAGTAGGAAGCGCATTCAGTGCTCTGCAATTATCTGTACGCTGTTCCCCAATTTTGCCCAAATCAGCAGCGGTTATGCGTCCCTGCTCTGCAGACCATTCAAAATTGTTGGTAATGCCCCTTTGTATGATGTTAATATCTATGCTACTCATAATTTTACAAAAGTGATTTGGTGTAAACATTAATGGCATCATATGAAAACTCAAGGAAGTAACGGAAGATATTATCGTGCTTCTCTCCATTACCTTTATTGCTAGCCTTAATCATCTCCAGCAAATAATAGGACTCATCCTTACCCTTAAGAGAATTTCCCTTAACCCAATTTGTCAACTCCTTTCCTTGACAGACAAGATTTAATGGGGTGAAACTACGAGTGTTCTCTGACAATTCCTTGTACCACATATTGAATTTATTGGTAAACTTCCCAAGAGCAATAAAAGCGTGATCTTTATAGAAATCTTTATTCATCTTTCGGTCTTTAATCAGCGGAAAACTTCGCTCATTTGGAAGAATCTTAACCATTAAATCAAGTAGCATCATATCCGCTACATTCTTGACAATTCCTTTGTATCCAGAACCGAGAGAAGCCAGGTCTAGGGCCACTTTATCATCATAAATAGCCCTTGTCAATGCTTGCGGCGTAACAGGTTTTGGCCTCTTGAGGAAGTCGAACAGCGCCGTTGCTGCCACAAGTTCTACAAAATGAGCCGCATCTTTTTGCTCTTTCTCATTATTCTTATAATTTGCCTTCAGGGTCTGTTCTCCAACATAGTAAAGATAATCAGACTTAACCGTATTCTCATAGTAACTAAGAGCTGATTTCGATTTTGTGAAAAAACTAGAGGAATCAATGTCACTGCCAGACACAGTTGGATCCTCCAATGAGAAGTAAGGAAGAACAGTTACCGCCCCCATAACAGATCTTTGGACATTTGGGTAGCCAGCAGCATCACGTATTTTCTTCTCAATGAGAGGGTATCCAGATGCTCCGGTACCGCCAAAGATTGAACTGATAATGAAAACACGATCACCATTTTCACAATGACGTGTGAACGCACTGTACCAGTCAGAGCCGTTCACCATTTCATTTAGAACCACCGTGCCTATATTCGGATTCCCCTTAAAACCCACGGAAAGACTGCTGTTCAAATTCTCCTTTGAGAAAAGAGTTTGAACTAAGTAATTATTCACATCCTTGTTGTCAATATTGCCGATGTTCATGAACTCTCCGAATGTACGGCGTTCTGCTATGCTGGCACTGTCACTATTCTGTTCATCATCAAGTTCAGTAAGACGAAGGAACTGAGTGTTAAAAAAACCGTTCAATGGATTCATCTGCTGGCCTTCGCTGGTTGTGGCAGATTTGTAAATGTTTATATAATCATTGATCAGATTGTCAACCTTGGTTTTTTCCTCAAGATCAATGTGCGGATCAATAATAATCGGAACAATTGAATAGCCATTTGTTTTCACGCCAGATGCCGCCAGCATCGTAATGGCCTTCATAACTCGAAGTCCAGTTCCACCTATGCAAAAAATGAATACTTTGTTTGCCATAACTATTTACCGATTTTTAAAAACCTATAAGCGTTGGTCTTCAGAAATGGCATATTGCAGACCAGAAGAGCAGCAACGAAATATACTCCAATACTGTAAATCACATTCACTACGCTGATTCCCAAAACAAGACCTATTCTTTTGGATATAGGAGACTGCAGAAGAACAAGTCCCATAATCAGTGTTACTGTAAAGGTGGCCACCGCAGTAACCGCCATCCAAACGAGCCAGTGCCTGATTTTATAATGACGACCAGGTTTATTATTATAAGGACCATAATACAAGACGCTACAAGCAATCGCCAAAACCACGAATGCAAAAATAAACCCAATCGTGCAAGAATCAAGTTTACTCCACAAAGCAAGAGCCTGATTGTATAGAGAATCGTTGTT
>CAZYXN010000112.1:0-8228 GCA_964651105.1 uncultured Muribaculum sp.
ACTGCACGATGAGAAAAACAGACTCCCGATTACAGCCAATAGCATTATTGTTTTTTTTCATATCCAATTATATCTAAGATTTAAGTGTTATTTCCAATTTGGATTTTGAGTGACATTATCGCCTGACAAAGATATCTCCTGCAGCGGCACCGGATAAAGATAGTCTTTTGACGGATCAAACTTGCGATCTTCCGCAAATTCCAAAACATACATGTCGGATTCCGAATAACGCACTTTTCCGTTGACAGCGCCATTCTCATCGGTAAGACGGTTGGCCAGATCTTCTTTCTGCTTGCCGGTTTCATTAGCGACAAATTTCGCCCCTATTATATCCACCGGAAGGACATTCTCTGCAATCTTCCAACGAATGATGTCATCATAACGCTTTCCCTCGTCGATAAACTCGATTGTGCGTTCGCGGCGAATTTCGTCACGCATATTCAATCCGTTGGATGTGACAAAAGCATTGGTAAGTTTTGCCGGCATTCCTGCTCTACTGCGTATAGCATTGACTGTCTGGTCAAGTTGGGCATCCGTTATTGATCCGTTGAGTTCATAAAGGGCTTCTGCATATGAAATCAGCACTTCGGCATATCTGATAATCATTTTGTCAGTCCATTCATTATTTACTGAACCCCATTGTTCAAGATCAAATCCCTTTTTCAAATTATAACCGTTACGGAATGAGAACGGAGTATAGGCACCTTTATATGCATCTTCACCAATTCTATATATGGTCATTCCAAGACGCGGGTCGCGATTCGAAAAAACGTCATCAAAACTGGTCTCAGGCGAAATCTTCAACGGAGACTTCTCGCGTGGCAGTCCGTCAGTGTAAAGGAACAGGTCTACCATATTGCGAGTCAATGTCGCCGCGTTTTCCATCTTACGGCTATTGTCATGTTTAGTCGTCGCGCCAGAGCCATTGGGACCGTAGGCCTTTACAAATATGTTTTCCTTGTTCTGACGACCCTCTGCTTTTACCATAAAAAGGTCTTGGAAATTAGGATACAGTTCAAATTTACGACCGTTGATCAATGATTCAGCCGCTTTTATGCTTTTCTGAAGATGAGCGGCATAATCGGAACCAAGTGAATGATATTTCGAAAAGGTTCCTTCATATAGTTCCGAGCGGACAATCATCGCCGTAGCGGCCTGCCTTGAGACATGTCCCCAGTTATTGGTAATTTCCGACGCATCGATATCCGGCAACCATGTCTGTGCGAAATCCAAATCATCAAACACTTGCTTCATCACATCCTCTCGTGGAGTGCGGGCCATCATCAATGCCGGATCTTTGGTGTTGTTGATAGCCTTAAGCAACAACGGAACATCTCCATACTTCTTTACCAATTCAAAGTAATAGTATGCGCGGAAGAAACGGGCTTCAGCCAAATACCGGTTGAGAATCGCATCTGAAACAGCTGCCCGAGGCGCTTTCTCAATGATATTGTTGGCGATAAAGATTCGCCAATAAGCGTCGGTCCATGTTCCGCTTTGAGATGGCACTGTCCAGCTTCCGTCGGAAGTGCTGTTGGCTGCGCCGTTATTATTCAGTTCATCGGAACGGTAATCATGGGAAAAACCTCCTCCGAGAGCATTATTCCCATTAAGCTGCTCATAAAATCGGTTGCAGGCTCCGCGGAGGTCGCCTTCCGTTTTCCAATAAGCGGCGTCTGTCATGCTGGTTTCAGGAACCATATCTATATCGCAGCTTGCGGTAGACAACGTTACAGCCCCAAATATCAGATATTTTACTATATTTTTCATTGTACTTCTAAGTTTAACCGATTAAATTGTAATGTTCAACCCGACAGTCCATGTACGGAAGAACGGGTAATAGCTTGCGCTCGGCTTATTGCCTGTCTCGGGGTCAAATACCTTCAACATGTTGGTATGTTCCCAAAGATCGGTTCCGTTCACATATATACGGCACTGCTCAATCTTGAACTTCTTCAACGGAAGCGTGTAGCCGATTGTAAGATTTTTCAGGCGGATATAAGAAGCGTCCTGCACCCAGCGGTCAGAAGGATTATAGTTGAATGTGTTTCCGCTATAAAGACGGGGCCAGTAAGCATTCGGATTATCTTCTGTCCAATAATCGCGATGGATAGTCCAAGGCATATCGGCGGTAGCCCCGAGAGGAGCGATTTGACCGGCTTCAATTAATACCGTACGTTTTCCGACTCCCTGGAACAATACAGAGAAATCAAATCCGTTCCAATTCAATGACAAATTGATTCCATAAGTGTAACGTCCGTTGGAATTGCCGAGGCAAACCAAATCACCCGGATCATCGGGAGTTCCGCCACCTGCGCCGACTGTATGGTTGCCGTCGCCTTGGGCGACATACTTCACGTCTCCGCCCGATACCTTCGCGTCATTGAACGACTGGTAACCCGGATGAGCCTCCTTATATGCCAGATATTCGTCTCGGCTCTGCCATAGTCCATCTGTCTTATAACCCCAGATAGTGTTCAACGGATATCCCTCGAGAATTGATATCGAACCCGCGCTGATTGAATTCTTGCCGTCATATCGTGTCACTTTGTTGTCGCTGTCACTGATATTGAATCCGACGCTATAATCCACCTGCCCAATACGGTCGCGATAAGAGACTTCAAACTCCCATCCCCATGTTTTCAATGTGCCGACATTTGATTTCGGCACTGAAATACCAACAAGGTGAGGCAACGTCACGTCGGCAAGCATATTGTCGTTTTTCTTCCAGTAATAATCACCTGAAATATTGAGTTTGCTGTCAAAAAGACCCAGATCGACACCTATGTTTGTCGATGTTATGACCTCCCATGTCTTATCGACAGAAGCCATCGCGCTTTGATAATAGCTGGCCTCTCCCATATTGATGCCTCGGTCAATGACTGGAATATAGTCATACAGTCCAAGTACGGCGCCGTTGCCGAGCTGACCCCATGAACCGCGCACTTTCAGATTATATACATACGGCAGATTAAACCACTTCTCCTGACTTATGCGCCATGCGGCTGAGAATGAAGGAAACGCTTTCCAACGTTTTGCTTTGGCAAGACGTGAGCTTCCGTCATAACGGATATTAGCTTCAAAAAGATAGCGTTCGTCATAGTTATAATTGATACGGCCGAAATATGACATCATCGCCCATGTCTCGATATTGTCTTTCAGTTCGGTATTGGTATTAACCGAGTTATCATAATAATTGAACGAAAAGAAGTCATTGGAATTAAGATTCTTCACTGTTGCATTGACCTCGTCCTTACGATAACGTTCATATGATGTCCCGGCAAGAAGATCTATCGAATGTTTTTTGAATTGTCCGCTATAGCTCAACAAAGCCTCGATATTGTCGTGATAATCATGATTTTTCTTGCGTTCCAGTGAATTTGGATTATTGAACTGGAAGCGGATAGTAGAACCAAGACGGTCATACCATTGCAATGTGCGGCGTGAAGTTGCCTCGCTGTAATATCCGGCACGGCGGCTGGCGCTAAGTTTAAGAGCAAGACCCTTGACAAAATAATCGTGGATATTCAGGGTCACCTTTCCGATAAACGATTCATACTGCGTCTTCTTTACTCCGCCGTTTTTCATAAGGTCTATCGCATTCTGCTGAAGGTCGCCGTTATAGGGATTATCATTGATATCTTCCTCCGGTTGATAAATAGGTTGACGGCCTCTCACACGGAACAAACGGCTCAACAGCCACTTGGAGCCGTTGGGATTCTGTTTCATGAACTTGCCCTCGTAGCTTGCCATCATGTTAAAATCAATATGGCTGTTAAGCTCTGAGTTGATTTTCATGCGCAGATTATAACGGTCGTTTCCGTCAGGACCATATTTAAGAATACCATCTTTAGTATAATATCCGGCTGAGAATAAATAATTGAGTTCTTTCTTCCCTCCGGTCAGACTTACATTATGACTCTGTTGGGTAGTATATTTCCGGGTTCCCTCTTTAACCCAGTTTGTCGATTCAAAAAGATCCCAGCGTCCGTTTCCATGATTCGGGCGATAGTTGAAGTTGGGGTTGCCCACCCACGAGCTTTGTTCCGGATTCCATTCTGGAGCGCCACGCTCTTGACGGCGGCTTTCATTGATCATCTCCTGCTCTTCCCATGCCGAAACACGCTCCGGCATTATACCGGGCTTGTTGACCCCGAAGAAACCGTTATAACTTACTTTTACTCGGCCTTCCGAGCCGTTTTTAGTCGTGACAAGAATAACTCCTGATGCAGCGCGGGCTCCGTAAATAGCGCAGGCGGCGGCATCCTTAAGCACTGACACCGATGCGATGTCATTGGGATTCAGCAGTGTCATGTCGCCTTCAACACCATCAATCAAAACAAGTGTGGAAGTGGCGTTTGCTGATGAAAAACCGCGTACACGCATTCCGCTTGTCTCTGCCCCTGGCTCTCCGCTTGAACGTAACACCATAAGGCCCGGAACCTCTCCTTGAAGAGCGGAAAGCACATCTGTAGCCGGCTTTGCTGAAATCTTTTCGCCGTCGATAGCTGAAACAGCGCCTGAAAGATTGACTTTCTTCTGTGTTCCGTAACCGACTACGACTACTTCTTGAAGCTGCTCGGAATTTTCTTCCATCACGATAGTCCCGCTCGCCCTGTCAGCCGGAAGTTCTATCGTTTTATAACCTACATAAGTAAATTGGATTACTGAATTAGGCTTGACTTTAAGGTTAAAGTTACCGTTGATGTCGGTCACTACGCCGTTGCCGGTGTTTTGTTCCCGCACTGTCACCCCGATCATTGGTTCGCCGGAAGCGTCAGTAACTACACCCTTGACAACGTCCTGCGCATATGCTCCAGAAGTGCCCGCCAGCAGGACTGCCAATAAAATCGCAACGGATTTTAAATGTTTTTTTAGTTTTTCCATTACTGTGTTTTTGGGTATGAAATGTTAATAATTGATGTCACAAAGTTAAGGACACCTTTTTCTATCTCATACCGTAAGTAATGGAATCTGGTAAATCACCAAGACAACTAATACACTTATTTACATAATATTATCTATCACAATCACTCTGCATTTGGTAAACTTTCATATTGCTTTCAGGAAGTGCCGGTTTCTTAAAATGACGGTTTCCCGAGCGTTTGCACCGTTTCCGCAAACTTCTCTTTGGGAATAATTGATTTATTGCGTATACGCTGTCTTGTATTATACACTGTCTGCACTGAACAATGAAGAAATTTCGATATTTTAATACTGTCATTGATGCCGAGACGCACCAAGGCATATATCCGGAGTTCGGTATTCAACATCTCCCCTTTCTTCAAGATGATTTTCTCTTCAGGACGCAAGAGAGTATTGAAATCGTCAACAAAGCCCGGATATACTTTCAAGAATATTTGATCGAAATTATTGTAAAGTTCTTTAAGCTCACCGTGTGACAGCTCCGGTGATTTTGTAAGCTCTCTTACATCGTCGAAACGTTTGGCGACTATCATCCGATAGATACTCTTGCGGAAATCGTCTATCTTGCTTATATAATCAGAACACAATCCGAATATGTCGGCGATATATTTCTCTTTGGCGTTATTCGTCTGTGACAATGACTGGGCATTCTGTTTGACATCGCTGTATAATAATGACAGCTGTCCGTTGGCTTCTTCCAGCTGGCTGCGTGTTTCATTAAGTTCGTCTATATGTTTTCTCAATTGCTCGTTAGAGTAATTGAGACGTTCCCGGGAACGTCTCAGCTTCTTCATCTGTATGACGATGAAAACAACGGCCGCGACAAGTGCGATAAGCACGATTACCACAAACCATAGAGCCAGATTGAGTTTATGGGCCTGGCTTTTTATCTTGTCATTGTAGGCCTGCGAGATATGCAGCTGCAAGTCGGCAAGCTTTCCCACCCTCACACGGCTGCGATAATCATTGGCGCATTGCAGACAATAATTTATATATGCGTTGGCACGTTCAAGATTTCCGTTAAGATATAGCAGATAAGCCACTTCTTGAAGCGAGGCAATCTCTTTATTGCATGATCGGATATCGGCCATAGCCGACATAATCAGATATTTAAGCTTATTTTCGTTATCACCCGTACGTTCATATAGACGGCTCAGTATCCAGGCATTTCTCGCGACATCGACCGTATTGAAATCACTGTTGTCTACAATAGCTTTAATCGGGGATATGGCAGTTGCGGCCGAATCCACATCGCCAAGACTCCTCCATCCTAAAAACCACGGATATGACGGTTCTGTTGGAGGAATATGCGACGCAAGGTCGGCAAGCAGTTTTTGCGTCTTTTCAGTATATGGTATAGTCGTGCTGACCGAACCTAAATAAGTGTCGCGATGAGTGTGTAAAAACAGCAGATTCTGATAATACGGAATCAGCATCTCGTTGGAGAGCCTGCTCTCATCAATAGCGTCCACACTTTTTTGAGCTCCGTCAAGCAATCCTGTCGCGGCATACAGATATATGCGGTATATATTCATTTCATCCAGCCAGTTCTCTCGCCCCAAAGCTTCTGCGATCTCCGAACATTTATTTGTGTAATATATCGCCGAATCAGAATCAAATATCCGGTATTCGTCATAAAGGTCATGATAAAACCAATATTGCTGTTCTACATTTTTTGTATGTCTGACAGAGTTTTGCAGATTATTGATTCTGATACGTTTGGAATTAATAAATGAGGGATTCATGGCCAGCGTGCTGTCAAGAGAATCAAGCAACTGGCTCAACTCTGGAGTAAACGTGATGTGGTTAGCCTCTTCTGCCGCCAATGGCGCCGCGTCAAGAATAAGCAATGTGATGACAATTATGGTTCTATGCAATAATTGATAAAAATTTTTCATTATCTGTCTATGCATTAGATTTAGGTATATGATTTACAAAAATACACAATTTTTTCTTCACATAGCTATTTATATTTTTCATATCAGTAAAATTAAAAATAAAATTTAACTTTGCGTAAAAATCCGCTAATTTTCATTCTCGCTTATAAAATGAATATTAAATCAATCAGCCTGTTGATAGCCGGAATCATCCTGTTCGGATCATCATTGCGACTACATTCTTCCGACAAAGTGATTGTAGCCTATGTCACATCATGGAGCAGCGTGATGCCTGATCCGGCTCTCGTGACACATATTAACTATGCCTTCGGGCATGTGGCCGATTCGTTCGACAATGTCAGGATTGACAACATGCGACGGCTCAAAGATATTGTAGCGATGAAACAAGACAGTCCGGAACTGAAAGTCATGCTCTCCATAGGCGGTTGGGGAAGCGGGCGATTCAGCGAAATGGCCCAAGACAAAAATAATCGGCTATCCTTTGCCCGCAATTGCCGCATGCTTGTCGATTCGCTTAGTCTTGACGGCATCGATATAGACTGGGAGTATCCGGGAAGCTCAGCCGCTAAAATTTCATCGTCATCCGATGACCGGGAAAACTTCACTCTTCTGATGAAAGATTTGAGAAATGCTTTAGGCGACAGCCTGCTGCTTACGCTCGCATCCGACGCTTCTGCGTCCTACATTGACTACCCGTCAATCAACCCATTGGTTGACTTCGTAAATATCATGACCTATGATATGGCTGTGGCCCCAAAACACCACTCCCCGCTATATTCCTCGCCAAACACCTCTTCAATGACCTCCGATTTAGCTGTAAAAGCTCACCTCTCTGCCGGTATGCCGGCAGAAAAACTTGTGTTGGGAATGCCCTTTTATGGTCAAGGAGGCTCATATATTTCCAATTTCATTGACTACAACAAAATAGAGAAATTAGATAAAACAGAATATTCTGAAAAATGGGATGAAACAGCCTGCGTTCCATATATCGCTGATCTCAAAGGCAATTTCGTCTGCGGATACGACAACCCGCGTTCACTCGAGATAAAATGCAATTATATCCTTAAGTGTAATCTGTTAGGAGCGATGTATTGGGAAGCCGCAGGCGACAACAGCGATATGATATTAAGCAAGACCGTCGCGAGACTGCTTCTGAAAAAAATTCAATAAAACTCTTGACTACCTCCAAAACATTCATTAATTTTGCACCCGTCAACCAGGGAAAGATGCCGGAGTGGTCGATCGGGACGGTCTCGAAAACCGTTGTACCCTTACGGGTACCCAGGGTTCGAATCCCTGTCTTTCCGCAACCAAGAAGATTTAAACTCGCTGAAAACCAGCGAGTTATGAAATTTACGCACGAAATTACGCACGATTTTTGATGATTGTGCGTAATTTTTTGTG
>CAZYXN010000113.1:0-8193 GCA_964651105.1 uncultured Muribaculum sp.
GCTGACTTTGTGACACCGACAACTCTATCGTTTCAGGGAAAATCATTCGCTGCATGCTCAATTGGTTGCATCTTACCGATTCCAAGTATTTTTCATAAAGCACCCTTACATGAGCTCTATGCTGATCAACCACCATCAAGCCGGATTTAGAAGGCGACAATATATACCGATTCTTGAGTTGCATTACATCAGGGGCAGCAGGCTCATGTTCGTCAAACAATACTACCTCTTTTGTAACAACCTGTTCTTCATCCGGAATATCGTTCAAAGTGCTCGCTTTAATTCCAGCGTATCCTTCGTCACGATTACGCTCAAATTCCTTATACAGCGATTCCCAATCTTTTCCTGAAATCGCTGAAGAACGCACGTTTGAACTACGGCCTGTCTTAAACGGATCATATGACTGATCAAGTTTGAGCTCATGCACGGCATCCGCATTCGGGTTAAACACCGGAATCTCGGGAGCATCCTCAAGGTCAAACTCTATTGACGGCACGGCATTGAAACGCCCAAGCCCTTCTTTCACTGCCGCCGCGAGAATCGTCCATATAGCTTGTTCTTCTTCAAATTTTATCTCGTTTTTAGTCGGATGAATATTAACATCGATAGTAGCCGGATCAACAGTCAGATTAATAAAATAACAAGGCTGTTCGTCGGCTGATATCAATTGTTCATAACATGACAATACAGCCTTGTGAAAATAAGGATGCCGCATATTGCGTCCATTTACCATAAAATATTGCAAAGCCCCACGCTTTCTGGCATTCTCCGGACGACTCACAAAACCATTTATTCCTACTAATGACGTATCGGTAGAGACAGGCACAAGCTGCTTGTCCATCGATTTTCCAAAGAGAGCGACAATACGCTGTTTAAACGTGGAAGGAAGCAATTGGTGCAATATTACGTCATTATGGGTAAGCTCAAATTCTATGTGCGGATTCACAAGAGCCATTCTCTCAAACTCACGCAGAATATGCCCCATCTCAACTTGATCACTTTTAAGAAACTTCCGTCGGGCCGGCACATTGAAAAACAAGTTTTTTATCATGAAATTGCTTCCCGGAGTCAACACTGCCGGTTCCTGACTCTCTACCCGAGACCCTTCAATAATGATACAAGTGCCCATACTGTCATCCTTACGCATTGTTTTGAGTTCTACCCGTGACACTGCGCAAATCGAGGCAAGGGCTTCTCCTCTAAATCCCATTGTAGACAGTGCAAAAAGATCGTCAGCCTTAGTTATTTTTGAAGTTGAATGACGCTCGAAAGCCAATCGGGCATCCGTAGCCGACATCCCACAGCCGTTATCGACAATTTGAATCAACGTGCGGCCGGCATCCTTAATTATAATCTTTATGATGGTAGCGCCGGCATCAACTGCATTTTCAACAAGTTCTTTGATTACCGATGACGGCCGTTGAATAACCTCTCCCGCCGCTATCTGATTTGCTACAGAATCAGGCAGCAATCTTATAACATCACTCATCTAAAAATCCTTTTAATTCCGGATACAAAGATAGCAATGATTCAACTAATGACAACAATCTATTATTCCAACTTATCAACGAGTTATCAAGGGCAATCAACATGCTATCTCATGCCTTACATTAGCCCATTCCAGCATCTTTAAAGTCTTTTTTGACGGTGAAATTATTATGTTGCGCCCAAGATTATATTTCAACAACGGAAGGTCATCATAATGGTCCGTCACTACTGTTGCCAGTTCCCCTCCAGCTTTATTCAAATATTGCATCACTCCCTGCAACTTGCGTTCTCCGCTAAATTCTTCCCAATTGCCGTCAACATCCATCGATGTAGCAAGACACACACCTACATGCACACGATCAGCAATCCAAGTCGCATAATTGGCCGGTGCAGCAGTCGCAATTATCACCCCGTAAGATTTTTCCTTATAATAGCGTATCACGTCCAGCACACGCTTATTGCTGTAATCAAATAGACGCATCGAAAAGTCCCTAAGCCACTCTTCTGTGGCATACTTGCTTGTAGTCTTCAAAATCTGCCGTTTCATTGATGAATGGCTAATCATCCTGACACCGCGCAACGCCACAAAAAAGACCACCACCATAAAATCATATACATGACATCTTACAGCGAGCAGCTTTGCCATCGCCATTATATACCTGCGGAAAGTATTGCAATCAAGCAATGTCCCGTCCAAATCAACTACTACCGTGGGTGTCATTTCCTCAAATCTGTAGACCATGGGAATCGTATTAACATATTATCAAACAGCCAGAAATCGGGCTTTTCGACTGGTAAAGAGGTAGTTACAGTAATTACAGCGCTCCTGTAATTACATTCGGGGAAATCATTACGCAACTTTCCTTTTACCTGCCGGAGAGTAGCTCCAGAATCTATGGCATCATCAATAATAAGGACTTTACACCCATTTTTGTTCATTAATTCATTACACTTGACATCAACATCAATCGCCACATTACGACTCTCATATCCAGATTCAAGCAATCGAAGGATTTTGGACTCGGCAATGCGCAGAAAATCCGTAATGCAATAGGGCAATCTCGACAGAATGCGGCTTTTCCCTCGTTTGGCTGATGTTCCGGGACGTGATGCCTCTACCGTCACATAACATGCGGCAGGAAAAAATCGGGCTATATACCGCCCTATCATATCGCCCCCTGTCTTGATTCCGACAATGACATCAGGACAAAATCCTGACGATTCCACTTCGGATGCAAGCCGCAAACACGCATTTTCAAAATCTTCACCGATAAGTGTCAGAACTTTCATACCGTAAACGAGCTTATAAATCCAAACACATATCTTCCGAAATAAGATACAAACGCGCCCAATTTGCTTTTCATCCTTGTATGAGAATCCGTCAAAGACTTGTATCTCAATGATTTTATGTTATCCCAACAATTATCAGCATGAATCGAATGCCCCATTCCATTTACATTCAGCAACGCAAACATGTTGCAGTTAGCGCTAAAATACCTGTCACGAGCCGCATTCGCCCATGATTGATTCAAAGCCATTGCATCATGAAATATCTCTTTTGTGACATCCAGCACATCCAACCGGCATAATGTGAAACTATCTTTTCCAGTAAGTCCTTTCGGGTTTATACGATATAAATAATCGACAGTACCGGCTCTTATAACTCGCCGACATTTCATCAAGACCTTTACCATAAGATCAAGATCTTCATAAATAATACCATCCTTAAACCGAAGATTCTCAAACAGCTTAGACCTGAACAGCTTGCACCATACTCCGCTGTCATTATGCCCCGTCTGATAAAGCATGGCTTTTATCGCTTCGTCACGCTCATAAACCCGATTGTCTCCGAATGTATTCCAACCGGAACCATCCAAAGATCTAACAAACGCCGCCATGGCAATATCAACATCAGTAGAAGAATCAAGCAACCGCCATAAATTCATGATATAATCAGGCCCGACAACATCGTCACTGTCAACAAAAGCCACAAACTCACCGTTGCAATTATCCAATCCCAAATTACGTGCGGAAGCAACTCCGCCATTATGTTTATGCAGGATTTTCCACTCAGGATATCTCAGAAGCCATGCATCACACAATTTCCCACTTCCGTCAGTCGAACCGTCATCGACTATCACCACTTCAAGATTTGGATAATTCTGCCTGGACACTCCGTCAAGACATGCGTCAAGATACAGTCCGGTATTATATACCGGAATAATCAGAGAGACCAGAGGAAAATCCTTTTTTTTCATAAAATAGCAATAGTCGACCGGTTACATATGCCTAATCCTTCTGAGCTGGAACCGGCTGAGGTAATTCCGGCATCTTCTTGGATTCCTTTATGCCATCACGCTCAAGCAAAGCGTCAATCGAGGGTTCTTTGCCTCGGAAACGCTTGTAAAGTGTCATAGGATGCTCGGTTCCCCCGCGAGACAATACATTATCACGAAACTTCTTTGCCGTCTCCCGGTCAAACAAGCCGTGTTCAATAAACATTGCGAATGCGTCGGCATCAAGAACTTCCGCCCATTTATAACTGTAATAACCTGCGGCATACCCACCGGAAAAGATGTGGCTGAATTGAGGCGAGAACAAACACCCGTCTACATCATCAAACATAGCCACCGATTCAACCGCTTTTTTCTCAAGTTCCACAGGATTGTCAACTTTGGATGTAGCTGTATGCCATGCCATATCTGTCAATCCGAAACCAAGCTGACGAAGACAAGCATATCCCGCACCAAATTGAGATGTGTTTATAATTTTATCCACGAGATTCTGAGGGATTTGTTCACCGGTCTGATAATGTTTGGCAAATCCGTCAAGAAACTCTTTCTGGGTCAAATAATTTTCATTAAACTGCGACGGGAGTTCAACAAAGTCACGATATACATTTGTACCTGACAGAGAAGCATATTTGGTATCCGCAAGAAGACCATGCAAAGCATGCCCGAATTCATGCAAGAAAGTCTCAACTT
This sequence comes from uncultured Muribaculum sp., assembly GCA_964651105.1. Lineage (GTDB taxonomy): Bacteria > Bacteroidota > Bacteroidia > Bacteroidales > Muribaculaceae > Muribaculum. The sequence goes on from CAZYXN010000113.1 coordinate 4,473, forward strand.
CATACGGAGTAAGCAACGCAAGCTTGGACGATGTCGGCTTTGTGAAATTCATTACAATAGTAACATGCGGATGCACCTTGGAACCATCCTCAGTGACATATTCCTCTCGAAAGCTTGTCATCCATGCTCCGGGACGTTTACTTTCACGAGGGAAAAAGTCAGTGTAAATAACACCTACAAATTTCCCGTCCTCATCATTTACATCGAATGCCTTAACATCCGGGTGATAGACCTGAATGTCCGGATTATGGGTAAACGTAAGCCCATAAAGTTTTGTAGCAAGTCCAAACACACCGTCTATGACATTGTTAAGTTCAAAATAAGGCCTCAGTTCTTCCTCGTCATAATTATACTTGGCCTCACGAAGTTTGTTTGAATAATAACTATAGTCCCATGCATTAAGCTTTACCGGATGTCCTTCCATTTCAGAGGCGAACTTCTCTATTTCTGCAAATTCTCGCTGTTGGGCAGGTTTATATGCGTCAGTAAGCTGCTTGAGCAATTTATTGACATTGTCCGGAGTCTCAGCCATAGTTCGCTCAAGGGCGTATTCCGCATAAGTCTTATGACCGAACAGTCCAGCAATCTGCCGACGAGTCTCGGCAATCTCGCTCATTATTTCCATATTGGAATACTCCCCTTTAGTGTTTCTACCATTATATAGCCTATAGAATCTTTCCCGAAGGTCAGGACGAGAGCTGAATTTCATAAATGCCGAGTAAACCGGCTGATCAAGAGTAAAAAGATATTCACCTTCACGTCCTTTTGCCTTGGCTGCATCAGCAGCTGATTCGATTGAACTTTCCGGCAGACCCGCCAAATCATCGGCAGTCAGCCATATCTCATACGTATTAAGCTCTTTAAGCACATTTTGGCCGAACTTGGTCGTCAAATCCGACAACTTGGCAGAAAGAGTTCTAAACGCCTCTCTCTTTTCACCCTGAAGATTGGCTCCGCTACGGACAAAAGAATCGTAAGTACGTTGCAGCAACATTTCATCTTCCACATCAAGGTCAAATTTATCACGATTTTCATAAACCTGTTTAATTCGGTTCCATAATCCTTCGTTCAAAGTTATACCAGTTTCATGTTGTGACAATTTGGCTGAAACCCGCAAGGAAATTTCCATCATTTCATCATCACTCATGGCCGACAATAATGGATAGAACACATTCAGCACTCTGTTCAAATCAGTCCCCGTGCGTTCAAGAGCCACAATCGTATTTTCAAAATCAGGATAACTGCGCTGCTTCACGATGGCATCAATCTCCTGGTTTTGGAGTTGCATGCCGCGATCAATCGCTTCCTCATAATATTTGTTCGATACCTGGTCAAACGGCACAGTGCCATGAACCGTTGAATACTCCCCGAAAAAGGGATTACCGGCAGCAGCCGGCTGTTGTTGCGCTTTTCCCATAATTGTGAATAATGCAAATACAGCAAAAATTACTTTTTTCATATTATAGTTTTAGTCGCGCGCATACAATATCGCGTCCACAACAAGAGGGAGCAATGACTTCTCCACTCCGGCATTGACAAGATATTTAGCATCGCCATTAAAATTTTTTATAAATAATTCGACATCTCCATTATCATTATCGATTGACAGCCCGTAATAATTAATAGCCTCTTTGACATCTCCCGAAGCAAGATAAAGATGTCCCATGTTCAAATAATCGGATGCAACGGGCGAATCTGTCAATATACGATTATAATAAGAACGGCTTTGTTCAAAATCGCCTGAAACAAACGAAGCCCAAGCAATTGACCGTAAAGCGCGCGTTGACTTTTCGTCGAGAAATTCCACTTTAAAATAATAATGCAACGCCTCTTCGGCCCTATCAAGCTCAAGCAGGCAATGTCCTATATTTAAAGCAACCGACAAATCGTCAGGTTTCTTGGCTTCAATCCGCTTATAATAATCCAACGCTTCTGCCGGACGGTCAAGCATTTTATAGCAGGCCGCCATTCGCTTTAATGTCCACAGACTCTCGGCATTCAACAACTCTGAACGTCCGTAATATTCAATAGCCGATTCAATGTTCCCGCTCTGCTGGCAACAATATCCCATTTTTTGGAATAGCTGGGCATTCGGGGGCATTTTCTCACTCAGAATATCAAATACTTTCAACGCATCTTCATAATAACCGCGATTGAAATAAAACTCACTCACCACAGAAAGAGTTTCAATATCTGTAAAATCCTCCTCAAGCAATGAAAGCTGTAAAAGATTCAGCGGACGGCCAAACGGGTCTTTAAATTCTCCACGGCGGCGAAACAGTTTAAAAAACCTATAAATATCCTGAACATATTTATTTGCAATATTGTCACGTTCTATATCGGAAGTAGTCATTGATGCCGCACGAAGTTCAAGTTCATTTATGTTTTGAGCATCAAATTGAGACAACATCATCTGCCGCTGGACAGCAGGCACTGTCGAGACGGCAAACACAAATGAATACTTATCGCCGTCACACAAAAACGGAGATGTATTGACCAATGTCCCGATTGCAGACAAATCCTTTCCTAACGATGACACAACCGAAGAGTGTTCGGTATGAAAAGGCAAGAACCAATTGGCCACTTCATTAAAAAAAGGAAAAACTTTCAGGCTTGAGAACGTCGACATGAACACGTCTCCCCCATCCTCCTGCATTTTTGACAGTTCCTTTATCTTATCGGTTATTCCCGATTTGTCAAGCAATTCCTGCCATTCGGGATTTTCCTCCATTGATCCCATATCGGCAAATCCGTCGTTATTTTTCATGCGTTTCGCAATGTCAGGACGCAACTTCATCATCTCAGGAAGCAATTCATCCTGCATCTTCCTGTTTATTTTTTCAGTGTCCCGCGAACGAATAAACTGCAAAAACACCATCTTAACATCTTTATGCCAATCAGTCGTATCACGCAAGATATCGATACGATGTTTAAATCGTGATGTATTCAATCGATTACGATGAATAAACATCGCCATAAGCGCCCCGCATAAAGCCTTTATCGACAGTTTCTGCAATGATGACCGACTATACAAATCCAACAAAAGCAGCAATTTGCGTTCGTCATAATATTCAGTAAGTCCAAGCAACAACGCAGAAATCAGCATTTCTTTAAAATATCCCGGGATTTCTTCCGCCTCAAAGAAAGCGCCGAGAGCCTCCATGTCACCTGACGACAAGGGCAATGATATCCATATTTTATTAAAGATACGTCTTTCAAGCCCCTCTTTATCCAATCGCGAATCAGGATTCGCACCCGACCCCGACACCACCTGGCTATATATGGAATTCTCCATCAGCTTCCTACGATATTCATCGAGCAGGTCACTGACAGATACCGTTCCGGTCGTCTCGTCATATCTTACCGTACTGAAATAGAGCGTAGGTGATTTTTGCTGAGCGAGCCTTCTCGACACCTTATCTACAATTCCGAATATTTCAGAGATAATCGAGGAATACACTTCTTCTCTCCCTGGATCATTCGCTCCGGTAGCGGCATATCGCAACATCATTGAATAAGACTGCTCGACCTTGTCTATTTCATCGGTTATCCTCCAATCACCAAGTGTTGCTGCGTAAGCCCGCAATTCTGTAAAAGCGTCTCTTAGACGACGTTGATTTATATAATGTTCTATTTTTCGAGATATATCTGACATTACAATTCGCAATTTATCATTTATAACAACAAATATAGCAAATTTAGTGCCAGAATCATATTAAAA
>CAZYXN010000114.1:0-8090 GCA_964651105.1 uncultured Muribaculum sp.
CATAGCTCAAAGACTCACGGCACTTTTCAGTAACATAAGCCCAGTCGCCTGCCTGCACTTTGTCCTTCGGGAAGAGTTTTGAACCCATACCTACGCAGAATACGCCTGCATCAAACCAAGATTTGAGGTTTTCTGCGGTAGGCTCAACTCCACCGGTGACCATGAGCTTAGACCATGACATCGGAGCAAGAAGACCTTTGACGAATTTCGAACCGAGAACATCGCCGGGGAATACCTTGCAGAGGTCGCATCCTGATTCCTGAGCGAAACCGACTTCGCTGATAGAACCACAACCAGGTGTGTAAGGGATGAGACGGCGATTGCAGATGCGTGAGATTTCGGGGTTGAACAACGGGCCTACAACGAAGCAAGCACCGAGCTGAATGTAAAGCGATGCGGTTCCGGGATCAACGATTGAACCTACACCGATAGCCATTTCCGGACATTCTTTAGCCGCGAATTTCACTACTTCAGCAAATACTTCGTGAGCGAAGTCACCGCGATTAGTGAATTCAAAGGCACGGATACCTCCGTCATAGCAAGCTTTAACGACTTGTTTTGCAACTTCCGGATCTTTGTGATAGAAAACCGGAACGATAGGTGCTTCAGCCATCTTGGCGAGCACAGCCACTTTATCAAATTTAGCCATAATTGTTATTGTTAATCAGAGTAATTAGAGTAACCTGCACAAGATTTGGCCGGTTACTCTAACTAAAAATATTAATTAGCGTTGTACGCGTCCGTTAGCGTTACCGCCGGCAAGAGATTCAACCTCTTCCACGCTAACGAGATTGAAGTCGCCGGGGATAGTGTGTTTGAGAGCTGACGCGGCCACTGCAAATTCAAGAGCTTCACCCTGGTTGGGTTTGGTAAGAAGACCGTGGATAATACCTCCTGAGAATGAATCGCCGCCGCCTACACGGTCGATAATCGGGTTGATGTCGTAACGTTTTGATTCGTAGAATTCCTCACCGTTATAAATCATAGCCTTCCAGCCGTTGTGGGTTGCAGAGAATGATTCACGGAGAGTGGAGATGACATATTTGAAGCCAAATTCTTTAGCCATAGCTTTGAAGATGCCCTTGTAGCCTTCGGCTGAAGTTTCGCCTGCTTCAACATCGGCATCGGGTTTGAATCCGAGGCAAAGTTCTGCATCTTCTTCATTGCCGATGCAAACATCTACATATTGCATCAACGGACGCATGATTGATTGAGCTTTCTCTTTTGTCCAAAGTTTTTTGCGGAAGTTCAAGTCAACGCTGACAGTCACTCCATGACGTTTTGCCGCTTCACAAGCCAGACGGGTAAGTTCAGCAGCTTTGTCAGAGATAGCCGGGGTAATACCGCTCCAGTGGAACCAGTCGGCGCCTTCCATGATTGCGTCGAAGTCAAAGTCGGAAAGATCAGCTTCAGCTATTGAAGAGCCGGCACGGTCATATATTACTTTTGATGGACGCATTGAGGCTCCGGTCTCGCAATAATAAATGCCGACACGATTGCCTCCACGAGCGATGTGGTCAGTTTTTACACCGTAACGACGAAGAGCATTAACGGCAGCCTGTCCAATCTCATGTTTCGGAAGTTTTGATACGAAATATGCGTCGTGGCCATAATTAGCGCAGCTTACTGCGACATTAGCTTCGCCGCCGCCCCAGATAACATTGAAATTGTCAACTTGAACAAAACGATAACAGCCTTCCGGAGAAAGACGAAGCATGATTTCGCCTAAAGTTACTACTTTACTCATTTTTCTTTAATAATTGGTTAGACTTAATGTATATAATTGTTATTTTGTTTTTAGCGATTCATTCATCATTTTTTGTTGACGGATGATATTCATGCGATTCCATACGACCATGCCCATGGTGAGAACCACAAGAACTCCGGCGCCAATCCATTTGAGCGAATAGCAACACTGATATATAACCCATGCAAGCGGACTTCCCGCGAAGTCAAGGCTTCCTGCTGAAAATCCTTCCGGAACTTTAACAGCTGCATCGCCGGTCTGGGCGTATACATCGGTTGCGGCAAGTGTAAACGACGGAGCGATGTTTGTAACCATGTAAAGGCTGCCGACTATCACAATAAGGCCGATAATAAACGTCTTAAGCACATTGCCTTTAGTGAACGGCAATATCATAGGGAACACGTAGAACATTCCGGCAAGTGACGCGAGCGGCAAGAACTCGTTGCCCGGCAGAAATACGGCAAGAGCAAGAGTCACAGGAATCAAAAGGAGCGAAACCACGAGGGTGGTTGGATGCCCGATAACAAGCGCCGGGCTCATGCCTATTGAAAGCCCTTCGGCCCCTTTGAATTTACGTGCGATGAGGGCACGGGTAGCGTCGCTGATCGGTTTTAATCCTTCGATGAAGAGGACTGTTATACGGGGTATCAGCTCCATTACGGCTCCCATCTTGATGCCAAGACCGAGAATTGCGGGAATATTGTCGACAATTTCACTCCAGCTACTATAAGACAGGCAACCGATTGCAATTCCGACAACTACTCCCAGGAACAATGGCTCACCCATAATGCCGAATTTACGTTTTAATCCTTCCGCATCGATCTCAAGCTTATTCATTCCCGGGATTTTATCAAGTCCCTTGTTGATAATCCATGCAAATGGAGCAAATCCCTGGCAGAACGGTTGCGGAATGGAGATTCCTTCCATGTTTTCATAGAATGACTGGAATTTCTTGGCAGTGACATCGGCAAGGACAAGGGTGATGACATAGCAGATTATAGCTGCGAAGAATCCCCATGCGATAGAATCGCTGACAAAGTATACTACGGCCCCGATAAATGCGAAATGCCAGTAGTTCCAAAGGTCTATGTTGACAGTCTGTGTTGTCTTTGTCAGCAACATGATAAGGTTGACTCCCAGACATACCGGAATGATAAACGCTCCGACTGCAGTATTATATGCTACTGCGGCGGCCGCAGGCCATCCCATGTCAAATACGGGAAGGTTGAGGTTATAGATTTCGACAACTTTCGTCAAAGCCGGGCCAAGGCTTGATGTAAGAAGAGCAGTTATTACGGAAAGACCGATGAATCCTACTCCAACCTTTAATCCGCTTTTGAAAGCGTCGCCAAATTTGATGCCGATACAGGTGCCGAGAATTGTGAAGATGATAGGCATCATCACAGCCGCCCCGAGACCTATTATGTATTTAAAAACTTCTTCCATGCAAGTGAATAACGGATACTTTATGGTATAGTCACTGCGGGCCTGCCGGTCCGCAGTGACTTATTTAGTGAAATCTGTGGTTTCAGATTATTTAGGCTGTTTTCCGATGTAAGCCAGAATACCTCCGTCAACGTAAAGAACGTGACCGTTTACGGCATTTGATGCTTCAGAAGCCAAGAATACAGCGGGGCCGGTGAGTTCCTGAGGATCCAACCAGCGTCCTGCCGGAGTTTTAGCGCAAATGAATGAATCAAACGGATGACGACTTCCGTCAGGCTGTCTTTCGCGTAGAGGCGCGGTCTGCGGAGTAGCGATATAACCCGGGCCGATACCGTTGCACTGGATGTTGTATTCACCGTATTCAGAGCAGATGTTGCGGGTAAGCATCTTAAGTCCGCCTTTGGCTGCTGCATAAGCGCTTACAGTCTCACGCCCAAGTTCCGACATCATAGAGCAGATGTTGATAATCTTACCCTGGCGGCGTTCCATCATTGAAGGAAGAACGGCTTTAGCCACAATAAACGGAGCGGTGAGGTCGATGTCAATCACGCGACGGAAGTCGGATGCTTCCATTTCGTGCATGGGCACGCGGCGGATAATACCTGCATTATTAACCAGAATGTCGATTGGGCCTACTTCTGCAGCGATAGTGGCAACCATCTTCTGTACAGCGGGTTCGTCGGTAACGTCACATACATATCCGTGAACTTTGATGCCTTTTTCAGCATATGCGGCCATTCCCTTATCGACAAGTTCCTGGTTGATATCGTTAAAACAGATTGTCGCACCCTGTTCAGCAAAAGCTGAAGCGATAGCGAATCCAATACCGTAAGAAGCTCCGGTTACAAGCGCAACCTTACCTTCCAGAGAAAAATTTAAGAATTGGTTCATTGTCTCTCAATATTTAATGGTTAATAAATTTAAGCGTGCACAGGTTAATATTATAGTCTGCAATTGTGCAACAGTCTACAAAGATAGGAAAAAAAACGGTGTGTTGTCATTTAAAATCAGCCATCGTTAAAAAAAATATAGTTAAAAAATCAACACATTCTTGAAATAGGGACGATTTTAATATTATTTAGGAACGAAATTAATCTTTATGGGATTACTTCTGTCGGCCGAATAGAATAAAATCCTCTCCGTAATCGGATAAAAAGCTTTTTGGGTTGTTATCATAATATAGTTGTTGTCATAAGATATGTATGCCGGAGATGCCGGTGCTATTTCTATGATTCTAAAGATTTAAATGAGGGATGATATGAATATAAAGTCGTTCATATTTATATTTGCTATTATTTGGGGGACGTTGTCGTCTTCTGAAATATGTGCGCAGATGCCTATAAAGGTATATTCCCGATTGCAATTGCCGCCAGACAGCGTTGATATAAAACATTACGGACGAGAGCATTTTTGGAGGGCTGCAGGTGAGGTGTTCGGATTCAATATCGGTCTTTGGGCTTTTGACCGTTATGTGCAGCGCGGAGACTGGGCCTATATAAATTTCCATACGATAAAGGAGAACTTTAAACATGGATTTAAGTGGGATAATGATAATTTGAACACTAATATGTTTCTACATCCTTATAATGGAAGCCTTTATTATAATGCAGCCAGAGCCAACGGCTTCAACTATTGGAAATCGGGACTGTTTGCCATAGGAGGAAGCGCCATGTGGGAATTGTTTATGGAATGCGAATATCCATCGACGAATGATATTGTCGCGACTCCTATAGGAGGGATGTGTATAGGTGAGGTTTGTTTCAGGGCTTCGGATCTTGTGCTTGATGACAGGACTCGGGGCGCCGAGCGTATCGGCCGCGAGATTTCGGGATTTCTTTTGTCACCGATGAGAGGAGTGACACGCTTATTGACCGGGGATGCCTGGAGAGTCAGGCCGACTTCGGGTAAAATATTCGGTATTCCTAATATTGCGGTTGAAATATCACTGGGAACAAGAATGCTCGATTATCATCGTGATGATAATCATGTGCGTTTTGGAGGTGCCATGGAGTTGAATGTAGAATACGGCGACCGGTTCGAAATAAAGAGTAAGAGCCCGTATGATTATTTCACCTTTAACGCAAGTTTGAATTTCATGAAGACGCAGCCTGTTTTGAGTCATCTTGAAATAAAAGGCCGATTGATAGCAAGAGAGCTTCTGGAAGATAAAGATTGTCATCTGAGTGTCGGGCTGTTTCAACATTTCGATTTTTTTGATTCCGATACTATTTCTTCCGGCCTGGTGCCTTATAAACTCGGTATACCGGCGAGTCTTGGAGGCGGTGTGTTTTATCGTGACGTTGAGCGTCGTCATTGGGTGTTTGACGCATATGCTCATGCAAATGCGGTGATATTGGGATCGGTATTGTCGGACTATTATTATGTGGATGACCGCAACTATAATCTTGCGAGCGGTTTTTCGTTGAAGGGAGGCGTTAACATGGTTTTTGACAATGACAGATATTCATTTTCTTTGGCCCACGAATATTATCGGCTTTTTACCTGGCAGGGGTATCATCGTGATACCGACCTGTCGTCAGCTGATTACAAGACTCTTAATGCCCAAGGCGATCGTTCGGTGGCATCGTTTAATGCGACTCAGTTTCGAGCTGATGTGAAGATATGTAAACGGGTGTATCTTACGCTGTTGCTTGACCATTATCTCCGATCGACTCATTATCGGGATTTCCCGCATGTGAAATCGACCACGTTTTCAGCCATGCTGATGCTCACATATAAGCTTTGAGTTTGGTTGATTGGGAATAAAAAATTATCTTTGCGTAATAATAGCGATTATTTCTATATGAGTGAAATACAACAATCCATGCGTGAGATTCTTGAAAAGGAGAGTCGCGCAATCGCAAATATCCCGGTGACTGACGGTTATGATCGTGCTGTTGAATTGATAACCGAGAGGGTGCATCGCCGTCATGGGAAAGTTGTGACTTCTGGGATGGGAAAAGCGGGACAGATAGCGATGAATATTGCCACTACGTTTTCTTCGACCGGAACTCCGGCGGTGAATCTCCACCCTGCAGAAGCGCAACATGGTGATTTGGGTGTTCTGCAGCCCGATGATGTTCTGTTGCTGATATCCAATTCCGGTAAAACTCGTGAGATAATCGATTTGGTGCTTCTTGCGAGAAATCTATATGCCGATTTGCCCTTGATTGTGATCACCGGTAATGCGGAGAGTGAATTGGCTTCTATGGCGACTGTTTCGCTTTATACGGGCGGTGCTCCTGAGGTTTGTCCATTGGGGCTTACTCCAACCACATCCACAACAATGATGACTGTTATCGGTGATGTGCTTGTGGTAAATGTAATGAAAGCAATCGGTTTTACAAGGGAAGAGTATGCCAAACGTCATCACGGCGGTTATCTCGGTTGTCTTTCACGTGAGAAAAAATAGATGCATATGAGGAAAATAATTGCAATAGGCGAGTGCCAACTTGACATATTATTCCGCAATGAGTGTCCATGGCTTTCTGTTCCGGGGGCGGCTATTTTGAATGCCGCAGCTTCGCTTGGAAAGCACAAGCATGACATCTCTTTTGTCGGAGAGGCCGCCGCTGACCACGTGGGTGACACGGTTGTGGATTTTCTTGCAAATAATAATGTCGGTGTGCATTCCATTGACCGTTTTACTGACGGAGTGACTCCGGTGACGCTGATTTTTACGGATGATCACGATTGCGAACGTCATCGTGTGCGTTATGAACGTTATTCATCCCAGAGTTTCGGGGTTGTATGGCCACGCATCGATTCGGACGATATTGTCGTCTTCGGAGGGCTTTACGCTCTTGACGCGAGGGTTCATTCCCGCCTATTTGACATTGTGAAGTATGCTCATGAGCGTAAGGCGATTGTGATTTATATTCCGGATTTGAGTGATAACCGTATGTTTAATCTTACTCATGTAAAGCCTGCAATTCTGGAAAATCTGGAAGTTGCCGATATGGTTGTCACAACTCAGACGGATTTGAAGGTAATATTTGGTGAAGGCAATGGCAGCAAGTCATATAATCAGGATATAAGCTTCTATTGTTTTAATCATATCAATATTGATTTTGAGTCATCGTCTGCGACATTCTATAATCGTAAGAAAACGGAGAGCGCTGATTTGAAATGCAGTACAGAAATGCGTCGGGTATGGTTTGCTGGCGCGATTGCAGGAATTGTTGATTCGTTGCTTAAGCAGGAAGTTACCCAAGAAATGACCGACAGTCTTGAATCTGAGACAATGAACAATATTGTTTCAGAGGCCGCTTTGTGGGGCTCGATGGCTATCGAATCAACCGACCGTCTTGTTCCTTAACATAATAAAAATATAATAATGGCAACTAACTTATCGACCGGAGCGCCAAAGGGCGCTCTTCCTAAAATATCAGCGGGAACCAGGGTGGCTATTGTCACTGCTGAATGGAACTCCAATATTACCGAAGCTCTTACCAAGGGCGCTGCCGACCTTCTTACTGAAGAACATATCGGATATGATGTTTTTCATGTGCCGGGAGCGATAGAACTTACTTATGGCGCTTCTGCTTTATGGAATGCAGGACGTTACGGAGCTATAATCGTGTTTGGTTGTGTGATTCGTGGCGGAACTCCCCATTTTGACTATGTGTGTGACAGCGTGACAAAAGGTATCACGGAAATAAATCTCCGTAAAAACGGAGCGCCTGTCATTTTTGGCGTATTAACTGTTGATTGTGAGCAAGATGCGATAGACCGTGCCGGTGGAAAATTTGGGAATAAAGGTACGGAAGCCGCCGAGGCTGCAATAAAAATGATCCATTTTATGGAAAATATATAAAAAAATCGTATCTTTGCATACGATTTAGGGCGAATACCAGAGTGGCCAAATGGGGCAGACTGTAAATCTGCTGGTTTATAC
>CAZYXN010000115.1:0-8011 GCA_964651105.1 uncultured Muribaculum sp.
ATGGAAGGAACATTGCCGGCAGGTGCAGGCTATGACCGAGGTGTCCGTCGCCGTGGCGCAGGAGTCGCCTGTGGAGCGCGACAGACGCATCAAACGGCTTCTGTCAAACTACAATGAATTCTGCGAGTATTATTTCGCGCATTTCCTAACTCTACGGGACAAGGCTACCGGAGAAGTCATCAAGACCATCCATAACGCTCCGTTCCACACACAGGCAGCCCTCAAGATAAAGAACACACCGAATCTAAAGGCTGTGTTCAAGTGGCCGCGAGCTCATGCCAAATCCACCCACATAGGCGTTTTCATACCTTTGTGGCTCATATTCCAGCCGAAGCGACTGATTGATTTTATGGTCACTGTCGGCAAGTCCGAGGATAGTGCCGTGCGCCTTCTCGGAGACCTTCAGGCTGAACTCGAATACAATCAGAAGCTCATCGCGGACTTCGGGGAACAAAAGAACCTCGGATCGTGGCTTGAGGGTGAATTCAAGACAAAAGGGGGCGCCAAATTCCTTGCCGTCGGCCGAGGACAATCCCCGCGTGGTCTGAGAGACCGCGAAGCCCGTCCCGACTATATACACATCGATGACCTCGATGACGACGTGCTTGTCCGTAACGAGAAACTGGTCAAAGAACTTACAGACTGGGTAAAGGAGGCTTTGTTTGGAGCTCTCGATGTCGGGCGCGGTCGGTTCATAATGGTCGGAAACCTTATCTCCAAGACATCTGTTCTCGCCAATATTTGCGCTTCCAAGGGTGTATATGTTTCGGAGATAAAGGCTGTGGATGCCGAAGGTAACCCTGTATGGGCTGACAAATGGACCCGTGAGGAAGCGGAGGCGTATAGAGAATTCGTTGGCTACCGTAGCTGGGAAAAGGAGATGATGCATAACCCGATAAAGGACGGCACCATATTCCGCCACGAGTGGATACGCTACAAGAAGGTTCTGCCGCTTAACAAATATGACATGCTCGTGTGCTATACCAACCCGTCGTTCAAGTCAACGACATCGAACGACTACAAGGCTTCACGCCTGTGGGGTAAGATCGGCACCGAGCTCCATCTCATAGACTGTTATGTGCGTCAGGACACGGTGTCCGGCATGGTGCGCTGGCTCTATAATCTTTATGAGTCCCTGCCGGACGATGTGGTGGTGTCTTTTTTCATGGAAGCGAACTTCATGCAGGATATCATACTCGATGAATTCGCTGCGGAAGGCGAGATCAGAGGATATCAGCTTCCGCTCATGCCGGACACACGCAAAAAGCCTGAAAAGATACAGCGCATCGAGGCTGTTTCCCCTCTTTGGGAGCGTGGAAAGGTTTTCTATAACGAGGCATTGAAAGATTCGCCGGACATGCAGGTAGGCATCGACCAGACCCTCTCGCTTGAACGAGGCTCCCGGGCTCATGACGACGCTCCGGATGCCGACGAGGGAGCGATATGGATCATGCAGCGTTGCTCAAGGCAGGAAGTTTTCAAACCGGTGACGATCGAACGTCGCTCACCTAAAAATATGTGGTAACCATGTTAGCAAAAATCAAACATTACATCTTCGCATGGAAATACAGGCGTGCCGTGCATGAGGCAAAAAAACTCGCCGGGATATTCGGCATGAAGTATTATGTCATATCCCTCAACGGCGACTTAAAAGTCGTCCCGAAACAGACCATCAAGGAGCTTGTGCACCGCAAAAGATTCCGCAAGGGGGTGACTGTCGATGACATTGAGAAAAAAGCTCTCTTCATAACCCAGTAAAGGCTGCGCTATGTTTGTGTCAGACGAGGATTACAGCGTGGTTGTCGGTGACGACGCGCTGAAGGTTATCTCCCGGGCTTCAGCAAAGAACAGGGAGAATGCGGAGCTTGATGCAGTGGAGGAGATTTCCGGATATCTGCGCCCGGTATATGACTGCGCAGCAATATTCAGTGCCGAAGGCGACAGCCGCAACCGGCTGATCGTGACGTACACGGTGGACATCGCGTTGTACCACATGGTCGCCTCTTTGCCTCAGAAGATGGGGATCGAAATACGCAAGGAGCGGTATGAACGCGCCATCAAATGGCTCGAAGGTGTTCAGTCCGGAAAAATAGTGCCGGATCTGCCGGTTGTAGATGATTCCGATGACTCCCCTACCAATACAATAATCTATCACTCGGAGCGAAAACTCCGGCATAACTGGTAACTGTATGAATATTCTCGATAATTTCCTTCAGAACTTCCGCTCAAGGAAGAAAGAAGCCACTATATTACACACGCCGCATGGAGATCTTAATCTCGCCAAGCCCGAGGACCGTAAGAAGTTCCAGCGCACGGTTTTCGAGATTCAGCGTGTGACCGATGCCCTGACCCAACAGGACATAGCCGACTGGCGTATGGCTTGGCAGATGGCGTTGAATGTTGACTCACCCAACCGCCGCAAGTTATATGATATTTACCGTGATGTGGATGCCGACCCGCATCTCTCTGGCTGTACTACCCAACGCCGGGGATTTGTGATGTCCCGATCTTTCAAACTCGTAAACGCCTCCGGCGACGAGGATGAGGAGGCACGGCATTATTTCGACCAGTCATGGTTCAAACAGCTTTTGAGACTCGCACATGATTCTATCTGGTGGGGGCATTCACTGATAGAACTTGGGGAACTGACACGTGATGGAGACGGATGTCTCTGCTATGGCGGAGTTAAGCTCATCCCACGAAAGCATGTGATCCCTGAATACCATCGTTGCGTGGTGAATGTCGGAGATGACTGGCGCTCCGGCATAGACTACCATGAGGCTCCTTATGCCGACTGGCTGATTGAAGCAGGACTTCCTGATGATCTCGGTCTATACTTGAAAGCTGCCCAGCAGACCATACCGAAAAAACATGCCAATGCGTTCTGGGACGCTTTCGCTGAAATTTTCGGTATGCCGATGCGTATTGCCCGCACCACCACACGCGACCCCAAAGAATGGAACAGGCTCGAAAAGATGATGCGTGATGCCGGCACCGCCCTCTCGATGGTTGCGGGCATGGAGACCGAGATACAATTCGTCGAGTCCGGGAAGGGGGATGCTTTCAATGTTTATGACAAGCGCATCGACAGGGCAAACTCCGAATTGTCAAAGCTCACCATCGGGCAGACCATGACCATCGAGGACGGCTCCTCCCTTTCACAATCGGAAACCCACCTTCAGGTGTTCGAGAACCTTGTGGAATCTGACCGTGACATGTTGCGCGACATAGTGAACAATCAGCTCATACCGCGAATGATCAAGCACGGTTTCCCTCTGAAAGGGCTGCGCTTTGAATGGAATGATGCTGTGGATTATACTCCGGAGCAACAGATACAGTATGAGACCATGATTGCCGACCGCTACGAGGTCGATCCATCATATTTCGCCGACAAATACGGTATGCCTGTCGGCGAGCGCCGGGACAGGATGCCTGTGCCTCAGGAAGAGGATCCCGAAGGCAATCCTAAGGATGACGGCAAGCAAAAGAACGGACACGGTTTTTTCGATTGAGCCCCACTGACTATGTGGGGCTGCATGAGCGTTATGCCCGGTGGCTTGGCGATACGTCACAGACCCTGTCTCTCGGAAAAGCGGAGGATGACATGCGTAAGCGACTTTCACCGTTGTTTGACGGCATGATGAAGGCTGTGTACAAATCCAACGGGGCAGAACTCGCCATCGATATTCTGTCAACTCCACAGGTCCGGGAATTTATGACCGCCCATGCCGTGACTCTCGACTCTTCCTTTGAAAAGCTTGATATGTCGGCTGCGATGCGCCGGAGACTCCAGCGCTCAAATTTCATCTTCTCCGGAATGAAGTCGTTCCATGAGGTCAATGAGGCACTATCGTTACTTTACGATAATAACGGCGTTATAAAACCGTTTGAACAGTTTTTGAACGATGCCCGGAACATCGATGAGATCTACAACCGCAATTGGCTCCGGTCAGAGTATAATTTTGTGGCTTCATCGGCAAGGATGGCTTCTAAATGGGAGCGTTTCATGGCTGACGGGGACAGGTACAATCTCCTGTACCGAACCCAGAAAGATGACAAGGTGCGTCCGGAACATGCCGCCCTCGATGGTGTCACTCTTCCCCCTTCGGATTCATTTTGGGAGGAATTCTATCCACCTAACGGTTGGAACTGCCGCTGCACAGTGGTCCAGGTCCGTAAGTCAAAGTATCCGGCTACGTCACACGATGATGCAATGCGTCTCGGCGATGACGCTCTACAGCGTGACACCAAGGGCATTTTCCGTTTCAATCCCGGGCTGGAGAATAAATCGGTTCCTGATTATAACCCGTACACCATTCGCCGCTGCCAGGACTGCGACATAGCCAAAGGGAAGCTCAAGCTCGCCCGGTCATTCGGGACAATGAGGTCTGCGCCGCTTGTGCAATCATCCATCAATGCTTCAACGATAAGGATAAGTCAGAGAGTGCTGTACGGCGCAAGCATTATCTGCATCTTATGGAGCCGCTGCTTGAAAAGAAGGTAACCGTCAACGGTAACGGGCATGACATGCCTGTTGGATTCTCCAAATATGGCAACAAGCATCTTTACTCGGACACCTACGGTAGAAGCTCAATACTGAATGCGGATGATCTTGCCAATATCGATGAGCTGCTTGCCAACGCAAAGTTTATCCGCAAGTCAGCAAAGTCAAAGCCGAGGAAGGATAAGATCGAACGGTTTTATTATTATGAGGCGGAGGTTAGAGGCAAAAAGATTTATCTGAATGTCGCAGAAACTGACTTCAAGACCAAACATGGCAATATATGGCATGAGCGCTTTCTTAACTTATCCAAACGTTTGGATAAGTTAAGAAATTCATTCTTGAAGAAAGACGTGACAACTACGAAAGTAAAGGCACGGACTATTGGGATGATAAAGCCGCCGAATTAGAAGATAGAATTGACGCACTTAATGACGAGGCTGACGGCTTGGAGGAGATAGCATCGTCTTTGCAGGAACTTATAGAACTGATGCGAGAAAAAGTTGGAGAGGTTGAGGGCAATGCCATCCAAGCACCATATCGGACGCAAGCGGTTATTCTTGCAGAGCAAAAGAAGAAGTTGTTGAATAATCGAGACCCATTGTTTGATGAGGTGGCAAGATTTGTTGTGTCATCTTATACTGCTTCTACTTCTTCATTGCAACGCAGATATGGAATTGGATATAAGCGTGCCAGTATGATTATGGATGAATTAGAGGCAGCCGGGATTGTTGGTTCGTCAATAGGTGGGGAATCCCGTAAGGTGTTGGTTGCCCCAATAGAATTAGAGCAAATGTTGGGTAATTAATTCTTTGCATTTTCCCATAAAATAGCTATCTTTGCACTAAGTTTATAAACCATAGGGCATATCGCCTAAAGTGCATTTGCGCAAATATCCATTTAAATATATGAGCCGTTGCCAGTAGTGGTGATGGCTCACTTGCTTTTGATGAGCATATTATTGCCAATAGCAGGACTCCCCACAATTTTGTGGGCTCTGCCTAACCTCAACCAGTCCGAATGTGGATGTGTTGCAGGATTCCCGACAAGCGCAAAGATACGCTCGTTAAAGAAGTCAAGAAGATGTGGAAAGCCGGAATCGAAAAATCAAAGTTCCGAATAAGTTCCGCACTACAAAAAGAAAAGCACCTACAAATGAATGTAAGTGCTTGATTTTCAAGGGTGGTTCCACTTGTACTGCGATACGCAAGTAAAGTAGGTGATATCCAGTAGGTTGGATGATGAAATTTGTGAAATGGACACTTCTTGCACACCCATTCACTTCATCATTCTTCAATGCCTTGCTATGCGTTGTGGACTGCCTCTGCAGTCCGGCTGTCTCCATCAAGATTTGCACCTCGATTTCGACTTTACAAAATTGACGATTTTACGCCTTGAATGCAATAGTCATCATCTTAATAATCCCTAAAATGAACATGGAACGCTGTTCGATTGGGATATAATCTCGCCAATGTCCTAAGTTTTGACATTTATTAGACCTGATTTTGTCCTAAGTTTGAATCTTGATATTCAAGTATTTAATTGTATCCATTCATAAAATATCAAGAAAGATTCATCCGGTTGTCCTAAGTGCTTAGGTTTATTAGACCACAAATGTCCTAAGTTAGCTGATAACGCACGTTATTAGTTGCACCAGTTGAAAAGACCAGACTATCCTCAATTAGAGATTTCAACATCCGTTGGATGTTCTTATATGGAATTTCTTCTCCAATGCGTGCGTTTATATCTCTAACGGAAGATGCTCCGTATAGTTTCAAATCTTCGAGAATCAACTCTCGCAACCTATGAGGTTCTATTCTCTTCAGCGTTGTCTTTCCCTTGAAATTGCTGTCGCGGAGTAATTGAGGTACAATCCTATACTCTACGCTTTTGGTTTTACCGTCGTTGGTCTCCACCAGTCCCATGTCGAGCAACGGGCGAAGCCAAGGACGCAACGCCACATTATCTTTCAGTTCAAGTTTACGAATCAATTCAGAGCCAGAGATACTTCCCGCCTGAGCAATCATCCCGAGACAGATCAGTTGTTTCTGTTTAAGAGGAATATTCTGTGAAGCGGTCTGCATTACTTTGATTGCTTCCTGGCTGACAATGCGGCGCTCCACAATGGCGACTACATAATCATCCCCCTCCTCGACGTGCGGAACCTGCTTGCCGAAAGTAAGCTGAACCTCATACATCTTGTCATAACCGGAACCCTCACGCTCCATAAGAAGAGCATAAAACAGGTTTGCCATGCGCTCATTGCGCTTCACTGATTTGTGAAGGATGTTGTTAGCCGTCACTCCCAAGGGCAACTGTCCGGGATTGACAAATTCAACCTTGTCGGGATGTATGTTGATGAAAATATCACCTGCAACGGCATACGAACGATGGACAAGTGCATTCGCGCACAGTTCGCGTATCACCCTCTCATCGTATGCTATAATATTGCGGCGATACAGGCCATCGGATATTTCATTGGTCTCTTTCCAGTCAGGCACACGTTCCCATACACTTTCAATCATCTCTATGGGATTCATAGTATAATCGTCCCACAGATATTTCTGAACCTTTTCGCCGTCTGCATCATATTTGATGCACTGGATTATCGGGGAATGAAGAATACTGGCACGTTGGCTTTGGGTGCCGATAAAGAGGACACCCAAATTTGTCATTTCATCGCCATCTTCCTTGGTCAGCCCAAAGTAGTCAAGAATCTCCTTGGTTTCTTTCTCTTTTATGAAATCCGACACGCGGTCAGAATCTTTAATGCGCGCAATGAAATCAGACAGCTTATTCCTGTCGCATTTAAGCCATATCCATTGGGAAGCAATATTTTCCCACTTGGTTGAGTCTTTCTCGCCTGCAAGCCTGAAAAAATCATCACCGGTTACTGGCTTGGATGAATCGCCTATGCGAATATAATAACGTCCGTCGCTTGTAGAGGCAAGCGAGTGTGCATTTCGTTGAATAAACAGCCTCAGGAACTCCCCTCCATTGTCGGCTGTTATTTTTTCAGTAGTCGCAGAGACATTTACCGTCAGGCCTGCAATCTTATTGATCAGGTTAGTCGGCAAATCCTCAGGTATACGTTGGGCTGCATCCGGAATATCGGCATCATCTTCAATTCCGAAATCAATCACGCCGCCTTGCGCGTTGGCAAAACCGACACAGTCCTTGGCGATTTCCTTGAAGTCTGCCTTCGATCCATAAATCGCCCTTAGCGACTTCCTGTCATATAAGCTGTTTTCTCTCATTGCAATTACAAAATTAACGAAAATTTCCGAGACTTAAGGCTTCTTGATTCAAAGTATTCCCCTATTATTAGGTATAACCAACATTTACCATCAAGAAATCGGCAAGCGGCTGGACGGTCTTCATTGTTGGCGGCGGTTATGCCGTCAACAGGTGACGGTGCAGGCACTGACACCTTTCGACCGCATCTCGCCTATGGGCAACAGCGGAACTCCGAGAACTTTCAGAAAATCTCCAAGACAAGCATCCACTTCG
>CAZYXN010000116.1:0-7973 GCA_964651105.1 uncultured Muribaculum sp.
AATTCTCGTGGAGGTCGTGTCGTTCTTGAACCGATTGCAGCTGTGGAAAATGTCTGGGAATCTCCGCTGGCAGCATTTGAGGCTACTTTGGCTCATGAAGAGAAAGTGACTGCAATGATTAATAATCTGTATGCTCTTGCCGAAGCGGAACATGATTATGCGACACGCGGTAAGTTGGACTGGTTTGTTTCTGAACAGGTGGAAGAGGAAGAAACCGCGCGCAACCTTATTGATAGATTGAAATTGATAGGAAATGACGGACTTGCTCTATATACTCTTGACCGTGAGCTTGCAGCCCGAGTATATAATGTGCCGTCGCCGCTTGCGCAACAGGATTGATAATAAAATACGGTAATACACGATAGCGGGCGATTCGTTTTGGAATCGCCCGCTATTGCATATTACCGCTTTTGTGCTATTCAATTGAAAACGTGACTATCGACATCGGCGGAAGTTTGGCTTGTAATATATTATGTTTTATTGTCGCATCATCATAATTCTTTAAAGATACTTTCTCCGATTGACCGAAATCATTGTAATCATGGATGTCGGACGCGGTGAGTATTTTGCCGGTAATTTTCTTTCCGGTTATACTCTTTAAAGGAATATTTATATCGCATTCTTTTTTCAAATCGGTATTAACAATGGAGATAGTGGTTTTACCGTCTTTTTGTGATGCCGTTGCATTGATGACCGGAACCAACCGTTTGTCGGATGTTTGGCGATATGAAGTATTTGTACTGAGAGGTATGAGCTTTGCTCCCTGATGAGGGATGTACATTTTAAATACATAGTAGCTTGGAGTGAGAACCATCTCGGCATCCTTTGTCAATACCATTGATTGAAGTACGTTGGCTATCTGGGCTATGTTTGCCATTTTTACACGATCAGAGAAATTGTGGAATGTGTTCAATGTAAGCGCTGCGACCATCGCATCTCTCATAGTGTTTTGCTGATATAGAAATCCCGGATTCGTGCCGGGTTCGACATCCCACCAGGTTCCCCATTCATCAACGAGCAATGCTACTTTATTTTGTGGGTCATGCTTATCCATAATGTCACAATGTTTACGTATTACCTCGCCGATTTCAAGGCATTTTCCAAGGGTCCAGTAATAGTCATCGTCAGTGAATTTTGTAGCGGCGCCTTTGCTTCCTCTCCATCCGGTCACAGTATAGTAATGCAAAGATATCCCATTCATATGATTGCGTGCTCGTTCCATCAGCACATCCGTCCAGTTGTAATCGTAATCACTCGCTCCTGAAGCTATTTTGAAAAGTTTGTTGCCATTATAATTTCGACAATACGTCTGATAACGGCGATATACATCGGAATAATATTCCGGAGTGAAACTTCCTCCGCATCCCCAACTTTCATTTCCGACTCCGAGATACTTAAGTTTCCATGGCTTCTCGCGGCCATTCTCTTTTCTGATTTTTGCCATGGGGCCGTCTTCAGCAGTTATATATTCGACCCATTTTGCGAGTTCTTCAACAGAGCCGCTACCTACGTTTCCACTTAAATACGGTTCTGTCCCCAAGATTTCACATAAGTTAAAAAATTCATGAGTGCCAAAACTGTTGTCTTCTACGGTTCCACCCCAATTATTATTGACCATGTGGGGGCGAGTCTCTTTAGGACCGATGCCGTCAAGCCAATGATATTCATCGGCGAAACATCCCCCTGGCCAGCGTAATACCGGAATTTTCAATTCTTTGAACGCGTTTAACACATCGTTGCGATATCCGTTGGTATTAGGGATTTCTGAATCTTCTCCCACCCAGATGCCTCCATATATGCAATTGCCAAGATGTTCGGCGAATTGGCCGTAAATCTCGGGTTCGATAACGGGAGCACTTTCATTTGGATTTAGAGATATTGTGAAATTATTTCTTGCAACTGATGGCAGTGCGAGCGAAGCTAATATTATAGCCGGAATATATTTGTTTAGAATCTTGTTCATGAGATTTTATTTGTTGTTTTTTGAAAATCTGTATATGGCAAATGTTTTAGGCGGTAATACCGTGTTCCAGATAGCGGAATTTTCCAATGAAGCTTGGGTTACACGCGGTTGGACTGCGCAAGGATTGTCAAGAGTGTTTTCTTCATCGGGGTTTGCATGAAGAGTCGTGATTATTACCGAAGTTGGAATATTGTTTTTTTTCAGCCCCTTTGTCTTAATTATAAGCTCAATGGGCTCTTCTTCGGTATTTACTGCTTTGACAATATAATCGCCGGAAGTTTCGTCTGATACTGCTGATGCATATAGCCCGTTTTCTCCGGTTGCGGCTTTCCCGTTTACAGTTGCAGCGGCAGTGTGAGTTCCTTTGTTGTCAGAATATAACTTCTGGACATAATAACTTGATGTTTTTACAGCACGGAGGTTGTCAAACCATATCATGTCGGGCCGCCATTGCCATCCTTCTATATGAGCGAATAGCGGTGCGTAGGTAGCCATTGTAACTATGTCTGCATTTCGTTCAAGCCCGGTCATAAATGCCGCTTCAAAAAGTGCGGCATTGAAGTGGTTGAATTTTTTACCTTTTCCATGACAGGCATATTCTCCGGCAAATACTTTCGGCCCGTTTTTGGGATAATTGTCGTAACGGGTGGCAGATGCGGCAAACCATTCTTCCGGACGATAAAAATGTTCGTCAACGAGATCTATATCAAGTCTGTTCATTTCGTTCCAAAGCATGTCAAATCTTTCTCCCTCTGGCGAGGGACCGGCAGAGCCTATGATTTTGATTTCGGGATGAGCTGAACGTATTGAATCTATAAAAGGTTCCAATCTTGAGATATATTCATTTCCCCATTGTTCGTTCCCGATTCCGATATAATGTAATCCGAATGGCTTCGGATGACCCATGTCAGCTCTTAAATTACCCCATGTGGTAGTGGAATCCCCGTTTGCAAATTCGATGAGATCGAGCGCGTCGGCAATATATAATCCAAGTTCGCTGATTGCCGCATGACAGGAATCGGATTTATTCTGATATTGGCAAGAGAGTCCGACATTTACTACCGGCAATGGCTCGGCTCCCATATCCTCACATAGTTGGAAAAATTCAAAGAACCCAAGTCCACCGCTTTGAAAATAATCCGGATAGAAACGGTTAGGAAATGTATAGTGCCATCTGTTTTCATTTAACGGGCGGTTTTCAACTGGACCGACTGTGTTTTTCCATTGATAACGTGAGCCAAGATCAGTCCCTTCGACAATACAGCCTCCTGGAAATCTGAATACTCCGGGATGGATGTCGGCAAGAGCCTGTGCCAGATCGCGGCGCAGTCCGTTTTTACGGTCTTTCCATGTCTCTTTTGGCATCAATGATATGTGCTCCATGTCGACTGTCGATTCAGGATTGGACAGGAATATTCTTAATTTACCTTTTTCTACGGTCGCGTTTGGTGTCAGTGTGGTTTCATATTTTTGCCAATTTTTTGATTTGACGGATATTGTTTTTTTTGCAATAGTATGGCTGTTGCTGTCAGAAAAAGGATTGACAAGTTCGGCACGTATTTGGGCGGAATCATTTATTGAGCGTGCCCATAGGGTAAGACGGTATTGTTTCCCTTTTTCAACGGATACACCAAAAAATCCCTCATTTTCGATGGCGGTATGTTTATTTGGATGTCCCGCAGGTTTAAGTCTGACGTAATGCGGATTGCGCTCAAAAGGACCATCGTCCATAAGTTCTACATTGCCCGATAAAGTCCAGCCAGTGAATGCATATGGGAATTCAAATGAGCGGTTCTTTATTTTTTCAGCATAAAGACCGCCGTCGGCTGCATAATTGATGTCTTCAAAAAATAGACCGTATATTGTGGGAGCGATGTCCGCTCCTTTTTTGCTTAAATCAATATCAATTGTTGTTGCCGCTGTCGTAATTAGCCCTATTGACATCAAGAATGGTGCAATGATGTAGCTTGTAATTTTCATGGTTATATTGCTGTAAAAATTATGGTTAACGATATTTTCCGGAACGGATTCGATATAAAGTCTCTTTTGTCAGCCCGAGGAATGAGGCGACATGAGTGATTGTCGCATATTCGAGGAGTCTCGGATAGCGATTTATCACCCAGTTATAGCGTTCTTCAGCATTCATGCTTTGAAATACGTATAGCCTTTCTTCAAGATACATAATGTATTGCTGCAGTCCCGCATGTAGGAAAAGCAACGCTTCAGGCGACTTATCGGTTTTAATGTTGTTCAATGCCTCTCTCAGACGCGGGTTTGGAATATAGATAATTTCTGTGTCTTCGAGAAATGTGATAGTAAGTTGAACGGAAGTGTCTTTGGTGATTAGGGAGGTAAGCAGATATTCGTCATCAAATGCAAAGGAGACGGTGTGCTCTTTTCCGTCTTTTATATAGAAAGCCCTTGCTACGCCTTTCTGTATGTAATACGTTTGCATTGTATTGTGTCCGATTTCAGTTGAACTGCCTTTGGGCATATGTTTTTTTACAACCAGTGCGTTTATTTGTTCGATTTGGTCGGGTGAAAGTTTAAATATCTTTTTTAGATGTTCTATGGGATGTGCCATTTGAGAATTATATGAATTGTTTTATCAAGGTGGTGAATCTTGACCAATATTTCAAGCTTTTCTTTTCTCCCACGCCATTGATTGAATTGAAGGCATGCAGGGATGTCGGGCGAAGCTTTACCATTTCGAGTAACGTCTTATCGGAAAATATAAGATAGGGAGGTATCTTCTCTTCTTTTGCTATGTCGGCCCGCAATCTCTTTAATGCCGCGAAAAGCTGTTCTACCGGATTGTATTGTTTTGGTTCTTTGGGTTTTTCTTTATTGGGAACTTTGTTGATTATCGGGGTGAATTTTGCAAGTAAAGCTGTTTTTTCTCCACGTAATACGCGTTTTCCGTATTCAGTGACTTTTAAATGACTATTTTCGGCATAATCTATATCGATAATGCCCAATTGCAAAATTTGTGAGATGTAAAAATTCCATTCGGCAAACGAATAGTTGCGTCCGACTCCATAAGTTTTTATTTTGTCATAGCCGCGTTCAAATATTTCTGCTCTTGATGAACCTCTAAGAATTTCGATGAGCATGGTCACTCCGACTTTTTCATTTACCCTGATTATCGCACTAAGCGCCATTTGGGCTATTTTTGTTCCGTCGATACGTGTTGGCGGGTTCAGGCATATGTCACAATTATTACAATCATGGTCAAATGCCTCATTAAAATAATTCAGCAGAATCCTGCGACGGCATATCGGGCTTTCACAAAACTCTTTCATGCGGATGAGCTTTGCATTGTCAATCTCCGGCTTCCCGGATTCCTCTATGAATTTTTGAATAGCGGCCACGTCGGCAAACGAATAGAACATAAGAGCTTCCGCATCAGCGCCGTCGCGTCCGGCACGGCCTATTTCCTGATAGTAGCTTTCAATGTTTTTGGGCATATTGTTATGAATGACCCATCTTACATTGCTCTTATCAATACCCATTCCGAATGCAACTGTGGCACATACTATTTTAATGTCACCGGATATGAATAGTTCTTGTGCTGTGTCTCTTTCTTCTGAAGTGAGTCCGGCATGATATACTGCACTTGCGTATCCTCGTAAATTGAGTTCCGCGCTCATTGATTCCGCGCCTTTGCGGCTAAGGCAATATATAATGCCGCTATCATCAGGATGGCGGTCGATCATTTTCTCGATTATCTTCATCTTTTCCCTTTTGCCAGGATTAGGGATGACGGATATCGATATATTGGGACGATCAAAAGAAGATATGTAGATTAATGGGTCGTTAAGATTTAATTTTGTGATAATATCTTCACGAGTTAGTTTGTCTGCAGTGGCTGTCAGTGCAATTACCGGCAATGAGGGATATCTTTTTTTGATTTCTCCGAGTTCGGCATATTCCGGCCGGAAATCATGTCCCCATTGCGAGATACAATGGGCTTCATCAATGGCGAAAAAACTTGTCCACCGACTGAAATCATTGCGAGAAATTTCAGAAACAAGACGTTCCGGAGACATGTATAGCAGCTTAATATGGCCTTTATATGCCTCCTCCATCGCTATTCTATTTGAAGTCTCATTATTTCCGCTATGTACTGCCGCTGCTGGAATCCCGTTTGACTCAAGGGCGGTGACTTGGTCTGTCATTAACGAAATAAGAGGAGAGACAACTACGCAGCATCCGTCGTTCATCACCGCAGGAATTTGATAGCATATTGATTTGCCTCCACCTGTAGGCATAAGAACCATTGTGTCACGTCCGGAAATCACGGATGAGATGATTTCTTGCTGCCCCGGACGAAATTCATCATATCCATAAAATTTGCGTAACAGAGCCTTGGCTTTAATTATAAGATTCGAGTTTTGCACGGTAATCGACATTAAAATGCATTTTCTTCACCTCGGATAGCATTTATGACTGTCAGAACTATTATTTTGATGTCCAGGAAAAAGTTCCAATGTTCAATATACCATACGTCGCATTCAACTCGTTTCTCCATTTGCCATAATTCATCCGTTTGACCGCGATATCCTGTGATTTGAGCCCAGCCGGTAATGCCCGGTTTGATTAAATGTCTGACCATATATTTGTCGATTAATTTGGTATAATCGGCAGTATGTTTAATCATATGCGGACGAGGGCCTACGACCGACATGTCTCCAAGCCACACATTTATGAACTGGGGCAGCTCGTCCATGCTCGTATGTCGAAGAAATTTCCCCACGGGAGTAATCCTTGAATCATTTCGGGTAGCCTGTTTCGAATCACTTGAGTCGTTGACTTTCATGGTTCGAAACTTATAGCAATAAAATTCTCTGCCGAGATAACCGGTACGTTTCTGTTTGAAAAATATTGGCCCCGGGGAGGTAATTTTTATTGCGATTATAATCGGTATGAATATGATTGGCGATATGATTAAAAACGTTGAGGAGAATAATAAATCAAAGCCTCTTTTTAATGCCTGATTCAATGGATTTTTCAATGGATTTTTGCGAATTGACAGAATTGGAACACGGCCAATATTCGATAATTCCCCCACGCGGATGACATATTGGCTCATCTGCGGAACATAATAAAATTGCACAACAGCGTCATCTGCAATTTTTACTATTTTCCGGAATGTTTCGGCATCTTCTCCTGAAATGGTATAATATATCTCGTCGATATTATTGTCAACTACGAATTTCTCAATATTTTCGAGCCAGCCGTGGTAATTATCTTCTGGAATATTGCCTTTTGACGGAGCGAAGAACCCAAGAATACGATAGCCGTATCCTGGATCTGATAACATTTCTTCTTGAAGACGCATGGCAGTATCTCCATTTCCTATTATAATCGCTCGGGTGTAATTTTTACCTCTGCGTCTTATGTATTTGGTACATAGTCTTGTCGCAGTCCACCCAATTGGCAATAAAGTGAAAAGCAGTCCGTAGAACCATAGATAGAATGACATGTTATGAACCCATGAATCAAGGAATGCCAGTATTGTGAAAAAGCACAATGCATGGATACAGGCCGCTTCAAAAGCATATTTTACCACAATGTCAAGATGTATCGCCCTGGTCTGTGTCAGATTTGAGCGTATGTATGCGACAGGCAGATATGAGACATTGACTATCAGCCATGTAACCTTCCACCTGAATCCAACGACAAATTCATCGGATAAACTTGCTATCAGGAATGCCAAGTTAACGATGAGGAAACCGGCTAAGGTTTCCGCTATATGAAGATATTTTCCGTATCTGCCTTTACCTTGCAATTTTAGTCTGGTTTTAATAATGAACTAAGTGCCCGCGATTTTGCTCGTGAGCACTTTAATTATTATGACAATTTTTCTCTTGTGAAAGCTGTTTTATAGTTTACTGTCTATCAATTTTAGTTTCTCCTCGAGAGTGGCGATATCTTCTTTAATACGCTGCATGCGGCGTTCCGTGTCTTTCAGAAGCGAATTACCGCTTTTTGATGTAATATTGAAGAA
>CAZYXN010000117.1:0-7801 GCA_964651105.1 uncultured Muribaculum sp.
GGAAACCGTCGAAGAAGTTGACGAAAGGCACGCGGGATTTTATAGTAGAAAGGTGAGCCACACCTGCGAGATCCATAACTTCCTGTACAGAACCTTCAGCGAGCATCGCGAAACCTGTCTGGCGAACTGACATAACGTCCTGATGGTCGCCGAAGATGCTAAGCGCGTGAGAAGCAAGAGTACGAGCTGATACGTGGAATACGCAAGGGAGCAATTCACCTGCGATTTTGTACATATTTGGAATCATCAGCAAGAGTCCTTGTGATGCGGTGTAAGTCGTGGTCAACGCTCCGGCCTGCAGAGAACCGTGAACAGCGCCGGCGGCACCACCTTCAGATTGCATTTCTTGTACAAGAACAGTTTCGCCGAAGATGTTTTTACGTCCTGCGGCAGCCCATTCATCAACGTATTCAGCCATAGTCGATGACGGAGTGATCGGGTAGATTGCAGCTACTTCCGAGAACATATAGCTCACGTGGGCAGCGGCTTGATTACCATCACAGGTCAAGAATTTTTTTTCTTTACTCATAGTTAGTGTAATCTATTTATTAGGAATATATTGGATATTTTCAGGTTTCAGACTCTTTTTTATTTGGCAAATTTAAGGATAAATCCAATAAAACCCAAAAAAATAATGAAAAAGATTAGCTTTTCCGACGAGCGGTGATAAACGTCTGTGCTTGGATGTCAATCAAAAAGCATGGAATCCGTCGGGAAACCATGCTTTTTGGAACTGCTGCAGGTGATGCTTGTAATTTATTTCTGTGCCATAGCTTTTGCCACGTCGTTTTTGAGGTCGTCACCTTGTTTGTCGCGGCTTAATATTTTTCCGTCGGGTCCGAATAATATGATGCATGGTATTCCCTGAATGCCGTATATGTCAGTAGGGATGTTTTTTGCGTTGGTGACGTTTTCCCATGGAAGTTCATGTTTTTTGACGGCTTCCAGAGTGTTTTCCGGTTCGTCCCAAACTGCGACACCAATCACTTCAAGCCCTTTTGGGCCGTATTCTTTGTAAATGTCTTTTATGACAGCAGTCTGGCGGATGCACGGGCCGCACCAGCTTGCCCAGAAGTCAACAAGGACATATTTGCCTTTGCCTACATGGTCGCTGAGGCGGAATGTGGAATCGTTGTAGGTGACCTCAAAGTCTTTGAACATTTTGCCTTCGGAGGTTTCTTCTTGTTTTAGGAACGCATTTCGGATGTGCTGTATCTGTTTGTATTCTCCGAGTTTGGGGTGTTGGGCGATGGCTGAATCAAGCTGTGTCAAATCGTATTCACGAGCCGGACCGTAGAGGAAGCAGTAGTAGCCAAGCGCATTGTCGATGTTCTCTTCGAGAAGCTGGCGTTCGGCCTGTTCGAGCCGGGAGCTGTATTCGTCATATTTCTCCGCTTTGATTGAATCAGGCAGGTTGTTGAATTCTGATATTGTGGCCATGCGCGTGTCCCAATAATCCGCTTTCTTTTTGTTCAGTTCTCCTCCTTTCGCAAATCCTTCGTCTATAAATATGGAGTCGGCTTCAAGGTAAAACTCGTTGAACATTGTGTTGTCGGCCGTAAGCTTCACATATCGCGGTTCTTTTATTTCGCCGTCGAAACTGACGGTTCCGTTTTCGATAATGGCGCTGTCGAGCTTTTCGTCGGTGTCAAAATCGATAATGTAGGCTGTTTTTCCGTTTAGTTCTTCGTCAATAGTTGCGGAAACGGTATAATGTGATTTTGCCGAATTGCCGCATGCAGTAAGGGCTAAAATAGCTGTTGTAAGAAAAAGTGATTTTTTCATGATTGTTATGTTGTCATTTGCGATGGCAAAGATATGCAATTATTCCAATATGCAGAAAATATTCAGAATTAAAATGTTGTTGCAGATATTAGGATTAAATGGCCGTATAGCGTTAAAATGTTAAAATTTATAAATGCGGGACATTTCCGAACGGAATATTTGGAGATGTCGGAAAAGATGCCTAACTTTGCATCGCTTTTCAGAAATCGGGGTGTAGCTCAGTTGGTTAGAGTACGCGTCTGGGGGGCGTGAGGTCGCTAGTTCGAGTCTAGTCACCCCGACAAAACAGGAGGTATCCAATAGGAAACTTCCTGTTTTTGATTTCAGAAATATATGACATCGGCGGCTTGCCGATGTCATATAAATATAAAAAGGTGGAAGTGTAGCGCGTAAGTCGCCTTAAAATTTCGGCAAGTCACTTTTTTTTCGTACTTTTGCAGAAATTTTTCTTGAAATGAAGAATATTTTATTGCGCAGTATTTCCGGAGCAATATATGTTGGAATAATTGTAGCGGGCATTCTTATCGGGAAATGGTCATTTTTGGCGTTGTGCGTACTATTTACCGGTCTCGGAATTGTCGAATTATTTAATCTCCATGCCCAGAAAGGGAGTGATTTCGGTCAGGCGGTGATAGACACGTTGGGTGGTATAATCCTCGTCCTCGGCACATGGCAATCAATATTTTTCCGCTCATATTATATATTGGCGGCTTATCTGGTCTACATAATCGCAAGAATGGTCTATCAGTTGTACAGAACCGGTGAAACGCCAATGAGAGATTTGGCGTATTCGATGTTAAGCCAGATGTATATAGCGTTGCCTATGTCATTGATAATGTTTGTATATGCCTATTCTCCGCTTATTGTCCTTGCGATGTTCATATTTATATGGCTGAATGACACGGGAGCATTTGTTGTTGGCAGTTCGATAGGAAAACATCGGCTTTTTCCACGTCTTTCTCCGAAGAAATCCTGGGAGGGTTTTTGGGGCGGTCTCGTGATATGTGTGGCGGCCTCGATAGTGACGGAGATACTGTCCCCTGACTTTTTCGGGGTCATGAACCTGGTTCAGGTTATAATGTTTGCTGTAATAGCTGTTGTGTTCTCGACGTGGGGCGACCTTATTGAATCGATGTTCAAGCGCAATTTCGCAGTCAAAGATTCCGGTCATCTTATTCCCGGACATGGTGGCATTCTCGACCGTATAGATTCTCTTCTGCTGGTGATTCCGGCGACATTGTGCTATTTAATTTTAATTGGATAAATATAATAAAAACATCATAACTAATGAGCGATCAGCGATACAATCTACGCGGAGTTTCCGCATCTAAAGAAGATGTGCACAACGCTATTAAAAATGTCGATAAAGGGCTATATCCTAAAGCTTTCTGCAAAATAATCCCGGATTATCTTGGCGGAGATCCGGACTATTGCAACATAATGCATGCCGACGGTGCCGGAACCAAGTCATCGCTTGCCTATATGTATTGGCGCGAAACCGGAGATCTTTCTGTATGGAAAGGTATCGCGCAAGACGCTCTTATCATGAATATTGATGACCTGCTGTGTGTGGGAGCGACCGACAATATTCTTGTCAGCTCGACTATAGGACGCAATAAAATGCTTGTAGGCGGAGATGTTATTGCCGCTATCATCAACGGTACTGAAGAACTTCTTGCCGAACTCAGGGATATGGGAGCGGCAATATATAGTACCGGAGGGGAGACTGCGGATGTCGGTGACCTTGTGCGGACAATTATTGTCGACAGTACAGTGACATGCCGAATGAAACGCCGCGATGTCATCAATAATGCGAATATTAAAGGAGGCGATGTCATTGTCGGACTTGCAAGCTATGGCAAGGCGGCTTATGAAAAAGAATATAACGGAGGTATGGGCTCAAACGGCCTTACATCCGCGCGGCATGATGTTTTTGAGCATTCGCTTGCTGAGAAATATCCGGAAAGTTATGACGCAGCAGTTCCTGAAGAACTGGTGTATTCCGGCTCTATGAAATTGCTTGACAATGTGGACGGCACTCCGCTTAATGCCGGTAAACTTGTATTGTCGCCGACACGTACATATGCTCCGGTTATAAAAAAACTGCTTGACGTGATGCGTGAAAAGATTCATGGAATGGTGCATTGCTCAGGGGGCGCTCAAACCAAGATAATGCATTTTGTCACTGACAAACATGTGATTAAGGACAATTTATTTCCAGTGCCTCCGTTATTTGATATGATACAGAAAGAGTCCGGGACTGACTGGAAAGAGATGTATAAAGTCTTTAACATGGGTCATCGTATGGAAATTTATGTTTCTCCGGAAGATGCTATCCGCGTTATTGAGATATCAGAGTCGATGGGAATTCCGGCCCGTATTGTAGGACGTGTGGAAGATGCTCCCGCCAACCGGCTGACCATCATTTCAGAGAAGGGCACTTTCGAATACTAAAGCACTTAATTACAAACCTAACATATAAGAATGAATAAATCAAGATGGGGTGTCGTCCTTATTATTGCTGTGATCGCGTTGGCGATGATATGCTGTAAAGGGACGCACAGATCTCCATCAGGAGCAAATGGAAAATTTCCCGACACATTGCGTGTCGGTACGCTATATAGCCCTACTTCCTATTTCATATATAGAGAGGAAAAAATGGGTTATGATTATGAGTTGATTCATAATTTTTGTGAATCTAAAGGAGTCGCTATGGATTTGATTGTAGCGCCCAATCTGTCATCCTTGCTCGCGATGGTGAAAAGCGGAGAGATAGATGTTGCCGCTTATGAAATTCCGCTTACGGCTGAGTATAAAGATAAAATCATACCGTGCGGTCCGGAGAATATTTCTCATCAGGTGTTGGTACAGCCAAAATCGACTGATTCGCTTATAACTGATGTAACGCAGCTCGTTGGAAAAGAGATTTATGTTGAGAAAGATTCCAAATACCAGCATCGTCTTGCCAATCTTAATGATGAACTTGGCGGAGGTATTGCGATTCATACTGTGGACATTGATACTCTTATCACCGAAGACATGATTGAAATGGTGAGCTCAGGCAAGATACCTCTTACAGTTATTGATTCTGATATCGCCCAGATAAACAAAACATATTATAACGCCCTTGATATCAGTCTTGAGATAAGTTTTCCTCAACGTGCGTCGTGGGGTGTAAGTCCTAAGATGGCTTGGCTTGCCGATTCTATCGATACTTGGATAGCAAGCAACGCTCCAAAAGATGAGCAGGGAAATCTGATGAAACGCTATTTTGAACTTAGCAAGGGCGGATATAGTTATCAGATAGATTTATCAAATGGCAAGATGTCTAAATATGACGAATTGTTTAAAAAATACGCTAAGGAAATAGATTGGGACTGGCGATTGCTTGCCTCTCAGTCATTTGCTGAAAGTAATTTTAATCCGAATGCCAAATCATGGGCCGGGGCTCGCGGTCTGATGCAGATTATGCCACGTACCGCCAAAGGATATGGATTGCCTATGAAATCCATGACCAATCCTGAAGCGAGTATTAAGACTTCGGTAAAAATATTGAAAGACCTTGACAAGTGGCTTACAAAATATGTCGGAGATCCGGAAGAACGTAAAAATTTTGTTTTGGCGGCCTATAATGTAGGAATCGCGCATGTTTACGACGGTATAGCTCTTGCCAAAAAATACGGCAAAGATCCGACTGTATGGAAAGATAATGTCGAGCAGATGATTCTTTTGAAATCAGATGCCAAGTATTATAATGACCCTGTGGTCAAATTCGGATATGCCCGAGGCAGAGAACCGGTAGGGTATGTTAAAAAGATTCTTAATGTATATGATCAGGCAAGGAAACAAATTCCTGCGTAATATTAACTTAACCCCATTATTTGTTATGAGAAAGAAGTATTTGAGTGTGGCGATCGTCTTGGCTCTTTGTGGTTCGATGCTTACGACTTCATGTATTGGAAATTTTGCATTGACCAACAAACTCCTTGCTTGGAACAAAACTATCAGCAACAAATTCGTGAACGAACTTGTGTTTTTTGCATTCTGGATTATTCCGGTTTATGAAGTTTCCGCTCTCGCTGATGTAGTTGTGTTCAACAGTATTGAATTTTGGAGCGGTAACAATCCGATAGCTTGCGGCACCAAAGTTATAGAGGGTCAGGATGGAAAGTATCTTGTAAAGTGTGACAAGAAAGGCTACACCATCACAAGCGAGAATGATAACAGTGTGGTAAGGCTTGATTTTGATAGCGCAGATGCTTCATGGAGCGTGAAAGTGAATGACGGAGACAGCTATAAGCTTATGACCTTTATTGATGACACTCATGTGAAGATGCTTGCTCCTGATGGCAGCATGCAAATGGTTGAATTGTCGCAGGAAGGAGTTTATGCTTATCAGCAGCAGGCTGTGGCTAAAGCATTTATGGCTGTTCGTTGATGAAATCAGTCGCGAAATATTTGATAATGGCAACCTTGGTGTTGCCATTATCTGCTTATGGCGTAGATAAGCCAAAGCTTGCCAAACCTGTTGACATACCGATACTGCTTAGTGGCAATTTTGGAGAACTCCGAAATAATCATTTCCATTCCGGGATAGATATAAAGACTCAAGGACGCACGGGCTTGCCTATATATTGTGCTGAGAACGGTTATGTCTCGCGTATTGTTGTCTCCCCATGGGGATTCGGTCGGGCTGTATATGTGGTTCATCCTGAGTTGGGATTAACCACCGTTTATGGTCATCTTCAATCTTTTTCTCCGAAAATAGACAAGCCTGTCAGAGACAGGCAATATGATATGGAGAGCTTCTCGGTTGATTTAGAATTTTCTCCGGGGGAGATTCCGGTGAAGAAAGGGGAAAAAATAGCATTAAGCGGCAATGCCGGTTCGTCAGGAGGACCCCACCTGCATATGGATGTGCGTGACACTAAAACGGAAGAGACTCTCGATCCGTTGCCATATTATAAAGAATATATCCGTGACAATGTTGCTCCTGAGGTAAGGGCGATTGCTCTATATCCAGAGAAAGGAGCAGGCGTTGTGAATAATTCTTCTTCTCCGGAAGCTCATAATGCGGCAAAGTTTAATCAGCCGTTTATTGCGTGGGGAAAAGTGGTTCCTGCAATAAAAGCCTATGACCGCATGACCAATACATCCAATATCTACGGTGTTAAGAAGCTTGTATTGAATGTTGATGGAAAAACTGTATATTCACGTCTGATTGACCGTTACAGCTTTGACAACACGCGTGCTGTCAACACTTTGGTTGATTATAGCGGGGTTGTCAATGGCAATTCATGGATGATGTGGAGCAAAGTTCCTGATTCAAGACCGTTGGGCGAAATGATTGAGGCGGAGAATAACGGTGTAATAGATGTAACCGAGGAGCGTGATTACAATTGCGAATGGATATTGATGGATGAACATGGTAATACGACGTTCCGTCCGTTTATCATAAGAGGAATGCGAATGCCTGTCGTGAAAGAGGAGCCGAAGGGTGATCTGTTTTATTTTGATGGACGAAATTCAATTTCTCGTGAAAAAATAAATGTGTCATTTCCTCCTTATACGTTCTATGACAATATTTATTTTTCCATGTCAGAAACTCCGTCGACGGAATATCTTTCTCCTGTGTATAATATCGGCTCTCCCTCGATACCTGTTGCCGGAGAGTACTGTATTGAAATTACTATTGATAAAGATATGGTTTTCTCTCCGGAAAAGCTGCTACTTGTAAGATTGAATGGTAATCGTAAAACACGAGTTGACTCAAAATATGAAAACGGAGTATTGACAGCCTCTCCATCGGCATTGGGACGATTTGCAGTAACAGTCGATACCGTAGCCCCTCTAATAAAGCCGGAACTTTCCTCCAAGTGGGGGCAACGTGGGAAAGTGTCAGTGATAATTCGTGATAATTTGAGTGGAATCGCATCATATAGAGGTGAGATTGACGGAAAATTCGCGCTTTTTGAATTGGATGGAAAAACAGGCCGATTAAGTTTTTCAATAACTT
>CAZYXN010000118.1:0-7767 GCA_964651105.1 uncultured Muribaculum sp.
TTTGCCGCTCACGCAATCTGCCCCTGCAAACCAGACTATTACATGTCAAAAAAAAAATTTCACCCACCCCACACTCCCCATACTGAACCAAGAACAGACGCAATTGTTATTATATAATAAATAAGTATCGAACCAAAATACATTATTGACAATGAAGTTTAAATTATTATTCTGCCTGATTGCATTTCTCGCGATATGCGGCACTGAAAAAGCAGACGCTTGCTCAAGAATTCTCTATGTAGGCGACACAACCAACACCGCAAATGAAAACGTGTTGCGAATCGTTGGACGCTCGTTGGACTGGAAAACCCCGATTCCAACCAATATATATGTATATCCTCGCGGAATGAAAAAAGTAAGCGACAACAAGCCGGGGGCAATCGAATGGACATCAAAATACGGAGCCGTATATGCCGTAAGTTATGATGGCGGCATAACGGAAGGAATGAACGAAAAAGGACTTGTCATAAACGGCCTGTTCTGCAAAGGCACCGTCTACGTCAACGCCCAAACAGAAGGGCGGCCGCCAATGTCGATGGCGGTGTTTGTAGCATGGCTGCTGGACATGAACGCCACAACACCCGAAGCAGTGAAGGTTCTGAAAGAGCAGAATTTCAACATTTCAGGAGCGACATTTGACGGCGGAACCGTATCAACTCTTCATTGGGGAATAACCGACGCAGAAGGACAGTCGGCCATCATCGAATTCGACCATGGCAAAATAAACATCTTCGAGGGCAAAGACCTGCCGGCATTAACCAACGACCCGCAATACCAGTCCATGACCGCGATAAATGACTACTGGAAAAATGTAGGCGGCATCAACTTTATGCCTGGAACCGTAAAAAGCCCCGACAGATTCGTAAGAGGTTATTTCTTCCAGTCGCATGTCGAAAAGAACAACAATGCCGATTTAGGGCTGTCAATCACACGCAGCATATTGATGAACGTATCGGTGCCATATTTATACACGGTAGAAACCGAGCCAAATGTATCGTCAACACAATGGAGATCTTACTCCAACATACGTGACCGACTCTATTATTTTGACATAGTTACCAACCTCGGCGTTTTCTACATAGATTTAAAGAAGTGTGATTTGCACAAAGGCGCCCCGGTACTGAGACTCGACACATCCAAATCGGCCGATTATATGGGCGATGTCACATCCAAACTCGAAAGACACGCGCCGTTCACCCCGATGTTCTAATCATACCGATTTTTTGGAGCAGCATAGTTAAATGCTCCAAAACTAAACTCCTATAGAATTTTTTTGACTATCTTTGCACGATAAAGCAAATGTCAAGCGGGAACATATGGAATTGCGCAAACTTCTGTGCATTTTATCTATAATCGTATTAATGCCGTCGGCATTTTCAGCACACGCTGAAGATGCCGACAGCATTCCTGTCTCCAAATTCCACTACAAATCACACAATTGGTTCAATCAGTTAATCGAAAATGGATTCCGAATCAACGATCCGGGGGTGAATTATCCGAAATTTCCTCGATTCCTGCTCAAAGTCTACAATTGGGGCGACAAAACTTTCAATTCTTATGACAAGGATTATGTTGTCAGCTCCGGAAAAAACTGGAAACTGATCGGGAAAAATTACAACTGGCTCGAAAGCTACGCACTGTTTTTCACCAACCATACCGATATCCGTATGGTAAGCAATCCATACAGCGACATAGGAGCATCGCTAAGTTTCATGGCAGTAAGCGTGGGATATACATTCAACGCCAACGAACTATTCGGAAGCCCTAAGACTAAGCGCAGGCATTACGAGTACGGATTCACCTGTAGCCGACTTGCCGCCAACATGGTCTACACAAAGACATCCGGCGGTGTGAAAATCACAAAATTCGGAGAATATGACCTCCCCCACTCATTCCACTTCAACGGTGTAACCCAAAAGACATTCAGTCTTGACGCTTATTATTTCTTCAACAACCGCAGATATTCACAAGCTGCGGCATATTGTTATTCCAAATATCAGCTCAAAAGCGCAGGCTCGCTCATAGCGGGCATCAATTACGGGACTCAAATCATAAACCTTGATTTCACCAAGCTGCCTCTGGAAATGATGGAATGGATGCCTGGTGACCATAATTATTATGGATTTCACTACACGGAATACAATGTCATTCTTGGATACGCCTACAACTGGGTTCTCCATCCTCGCCGCTGGCTCGCAAATGTCACAGCGCTACCATCGATAGGATACAAACATTCATATGAAGACTCGACCGACGGGAAAAAAGACATGTTTGCCACCACGGTAAAGCTTATGCTTGGAGTTGTATACAACCACCGTAACCTCTTCGCATCCCTAAACGGGCGTTTTGACGGGCATCTTCACTTCGGCGACGGCTATACATTTTTCAACTCCATTGAATCATTTTCGCTTAACGTAGGCCTAAGGTTCTAACCTCTTTCCAATTTAGCCGTTCCGTCTCTAAAGATTATTCACAGTAAACGCTGTCGAATTAATAAATTTGCTTAAATTTGTAGCAATAAATCACGACAATGGAGAAAAAACACAAATCCCTGACCGGTATCATCATTTCAATCGCGGTCATGCTTATTATGGCAGTCGCATATTTTTATCCCGATGTTTTTGAAGGAAACGAGCTTCGCCAACACGACACACTTCAAGGCAAAGCGATAAGCCAGGAAATCAAGACATATTTTGAAGCTACCGGCGAGCAGTCGATGTGGACCAACTCATTGTTCGGAGGAATGCCCGCATTCCAGATAACCCCGTCATACTCCTCCGGAAAGCTTATCGGATTTGTGAACGACCTCTACCGCTTGTGGCTTCCGTCACCGGTAAGCCTTCTGTTCATCATGATGCTTGGATTTTTCATACTCCTGCTCACGATGAAAGTCAAATGGGATCTTGCATTGCCGGGAGCAATAGCCTACGGATTTTCCTCGTATTTTATCATCATCATAGGAGCCGGGCATATATGGAAGTTCATCACACTCGCCTATATTCCTCCCACAATAGCGGGAATGGTGTTGTGTTACCGTGGAAAATATCTTGCAGGGGGTGCTATGGCAGCATTATTCGCCATGTTACAAATTGCAAGCAATCATATCCAGATGTCCTATTATTTCCTGATGGTTGTAATCGGATTTGTCATAGCATACGCCATCGTTCTTTTCCGGCAAAAAAAAGGAACCAAATGGCTAAAAGCGACCGGAGCTCTCGGCATAGCCGCAATTCTTGCCGTACTTGCCAACAGTCCGAACCTATACAATACATATGAGTATTCCAAAGAGACGATGCGCGGCCGCCACAGCGAGCTGTCACAAGGCAAAAACACTTCGGGAATAAGTAAAGACGGCGGACTGAACAAAGATTACATTACCGCATGGAGTTACGGAAAGAGCGAGACCTTTTCCCTGCTTATACCGAACGTCAAGGGAGGAGCGACAATAAAACCGGAAAAAGGAGGCACAAAATTAATGTCGCTTGGTGACACAGAAGCGGCTTCAGATCTTGTCAACGAAGGAAAAATCCCTGCTGAAATCAAGGGTTACCTCAACCAGCTTCCTCAATACTTCGGCGACCAGCCTATGACCAACGGTCCTGTCTATATCGGCGCTCTCTTCATCGCCCTTTTCTTGCTCGGATGTATCATCGTAAAAGGCCCCATAAAGTGGATGCTTGTGATCGTCACGCTTCTGTCAATCGGCCTGTCATGGGGCCATAACATGATGTGGCTTACTGATTTTATGATCGATTACATGCCGATGTACAACAAATTCCGCACCGTGGCGAGCATCCTGGTAGTAGCGGAATTTACGATTCCCCTGCTTGCGATTCTGGCTCTGAAACAGCTTGTCGACGACCGTGAGAATTGGCGCAAATACCGCAAGCCGCTCGCCATATCATTCGGCCTGTGCATGGCGATATGCGCGATAGGCATTATTCAGCCAAGCATTTTCGGGTCATACTTGAGCCAGCAGGAATATGACGCATATATCGCATCGGGAATGGCCCAACAGGCGCCACAACTATTTTCGGCTATCGAGAATGTGAGAATGTCTATGGTATCCTCCGATTCTTTGCGTAGTTTCATCTTTTTAGGAATCGGATGCGGATTGCTTCTGCTATTCTTTAAAGGCACAATCAGCCGCAACACATTTTGCGCGTTGCTCACGGTTGCCGTAATTGCCGATTTGTTCAGCGTGAACAAACGCTACCTCAACACCGACAGTTTCGTAGCAAATGCCCCGTCGGCAACTGAGACTTTCCCGATGACAAACGCCGACCGACAGATTCTCTCAGACACCGCGATGAACTATCGCGTCATGAATATCCCCGGTTTCACCGACGCGGCGCCTTCATATTATCACAAAACCATTGGCGGATACCATGCAGCAAAACTCACACGATATCAGGATATGATAGACCGTCATCTCGGCAACTTCCTGTCGCAGAACCCTACCGAGGCCGACATGAATATCCTCAATATGCTCAATGCCAGATATATTGTGGTAAGCGATGACAAGGTATTCACCAATCCCGACGCGTTAGGCAACGCGTGGCTTATCGACGATATCATTTATGTGAAAAACGCCGATGACGAGATGAACGCGCTCGACACCATAAATCCGGCATTGACCGCAGTAAGCGACAACAAATTCAAAGATATACTCGGAACAAGCATCCCTCAGAAGGCTCCCGGCGACACTATCTTTGAAACATCATATGCCCCAAATCGCCTTACCTACCATGGCAAAAGCGCCAACGGAGGTATAGCCGTATTTTCCGAAATATATTTTCCATGGGGTTGGAAAGCGGCAATCAACAACACCGACACCGACATAGCCCGTGTCGACTATATTCTCCGTGCGATCAGAGTACCGGCGGGAGAATGGAACATTACCATGACTTTTGACCCTAAATCAACCCATACCGCAACTACAATAGCCACGATAGCGATTGTAATTATATATCTGCTTGTGATTCTGGCCATAGTAGGAGCCATAAAGCCATTGAAAACCAAGAAATGAAATCACTGAAACGCTTATTTACATCTTTCAATCGTTACAAACGCAGCAAGGG
The DNA here is from genome assembly GCA_964651105.1 of uncultured Muribaculum sp. Classification (GTDB taxonomy): domain Bacteria; phylum Bacteroidota; class Bacteroidia; order Bacteroidales; family Muribaculaceae; genus Muribaculum. Next base: position 5,082 of record CAZYXN010000118.1, read on the forward strand.
ATTTGGCGTGCATTCACCCTTCGCGTTCTATTTTATTTTAAATGTACTGCGCGAGAGACTGCCATATTACGCTTATGCCAATATAGAGCTGCGCCGCAACATGGCTCTCAATCTTTCGGCTCACATCTCGCGCCATCGAAGGGTAATCTCGATAAAAAACGCCAAAATGCTCTTTAGGATAGCATGTTATTTCAATCCGAAAACGATTTTGCAAATCGGCACTACCTATGGTGTGTCGACAACCGCAATCCTCGATGTGTCGCAAAAGTCAAAGCTCGTAATATGCCACGGCTCCGATACATGCACGCCCATATACAAGAAAGTAACCCACCGGTATGGCGACCGCATAATACCGACTACCAATATCGAAGACGCAGTCAAAACGTATGAAAAACTGTCGGAGCAAGAGGCACCGTTTATTTTGGTAAACTCAATTGATTCTGACAAAGACATAAACATATTATACAAAGATTTGACACAAGCCCTCGACAAGGGAGGCACGGTTATATTCAGAAATATTCTGAACCCGACACGTGTGTCGACACTACACCGGCAAATAAATGATGCGCTTGACCATGGCATGACTTTCACCAACGGCAAAATATCAATTGTTGTCGGCAACAAGGCATTGCCGCGTCAAAGTTTCAATCTCTGGTTCTAAATATACCATGCCAAGAAGCATAGATGACATCAGCAAAGTAATCGATGCATATCACGCCTATCTGCTTCTTGAAAAAGGGCTCGCCGACAACACACGCATTTCATATGACGAGGATGTAAGAAAATATCTCAACTATCTTGCCGATAACAACCTTATTCTAAGAGACACCACTCCCGACATCTTGCAGTCATTTCTCGCCGACCTGCACGACATCGGCATAGCTGTGTCCACTCAGGCAAGGATAATTTCCGGACTGAAATCCTTTTTCAAGTTTCTCAAGATGGAGGGATACCTTGATGAAAACCCGTCACTGCTCTTACAATCGCCCAAACTGGGGCGACATCTTCCCGACGTGCTCTCCATTGACGAAATCGATGAAATGATTTCATGTATCGACATGTCGGCGCCGGAGGGCCAGCGCAACCGCGCAATCATGGAAACATTGTATGGATGCGGGTTGCGGGTAAGTGAACTTGTCAATCTCGATCTTGCGCATGTATATCTCGACGAACAGTATATCATTGTCAGAGGAAAAGGGAGCAAGGAGCGCATGGTGCCGATGTCAGATACGGCAGCAGATGAAATCAGATTATACATCCCCGAACGCGCGAAGCTCGACATAAAGCCCGGCGAAGAAAACATCCTTTTCCTTAACCGCCGGGGACATCGCCTCACAAGAGTCATGATATTCTACATCATAAAAAAATTATGCGAGCTTGCGGGAATACGCAAAACCATAAGCCCCCACACTTTGCGCCATTCCTTCGCCTCACACCTCCTTGAAGGAGGCGCCAATCTGCGGGCCATACAACAAATGCTTGGTCACGAATCAATATCGACAACCGAAATATACCTCCACATCGACCGTCATCTTCTACGACAGGAAATCTTGTTACATCATCCACGCAACAACCCGAAAATTCGATAACATACATTCGGGATTGTGTATATCATTTTTTTTGTATATCTTTGTCGCCCACTTAAAAACCAATATAATCTATTATAGTCATGACTAAAAGTAGAATATACACAATGACCGGTGATACCGGCGCCACCTCTCTGGTTGGAGGAGTACGAGTGAAAAAAACTGACATCCGCATTGAAGCCTACGGCTCAGTTGACGAATTGAACTCAAACATCGGCGTACTCGTTGCAATACCAAATCTTCAACCTGAATTTGTAAAACTGCTAATCCGTATTCAAAACAAACTTTTCAACATCGGCTCTTACCTTGCCACTCCTAATCCTGAAAACGCAATCACACAATGCCGAGGACTCAACGGGGAAGACATCCAGAATCTTGAACACTATATCGACGAGATGGATGCCCAGTTGCCGCGTCTCGAAACGTTTGTTCTTCCCGGAGGCACCCATCGCAGCGCTATCGCCCATGTATGCCGCACAATGTGCCGCCGCTGCGAACGACGTATCGTGGCTCTTGCCGACACAACATATGTCGACCCCAACGTATTGAAGTTTGTCAACCGTCTAAGCGACTTCCTGTTTGTATTTGCACGTTTTAACAATGTTGCCAACCAAACTGATGAAATATTGTGGGACAAAAATTGTTAGATAATATAAAATAATCAACAATCTAAAACTAAGTCTATATTATGTACTGGACACTTGAACTCGCATCTAAACTTGAAGATGCGCCTTGGCCCGCAACCAAAGAAGAACTCATCGACTACGCAATGCGTTCCGGCGCGCCGCTCGAAGTAATCGAAAACCTTCAGGAAATGGAAGACGAAGGCGAAACCTACGAATGCATCGAAGACATTTGGCCCGACTACCCCTCCAAAGAAGACTTCTTCTTCAACGAGGAGGAATATTGAGCAGAAATTGACTCAAATTGAGAGCTTAAATAACTGAAGCATAAGCGGTTGGCAAGTTATAAAATAAACTTGCCAACCGCTTTTTATATTCTTTTACCGCAAAATAAACTTGTCTATTTTCTTGAACTTTATTCTTAATTATTGCTGTCCGATAAAACTCAGATAGCGCAATAAAGTATGGCTCGAACGC
>CAZYXN010000119.1:0-3675 GCA_964651105.1 uncultured Muribaculum sp.
TTGAAAGAAGAAAAAGGTAATACAGCTATTGTTTATTATCAAAACAAAATAATATTCTTTCAGTATATTTTACTGCCGGATATCCGACACTTGAGTCAACGCAATCAATAATAAAATCGCTTTATGATGGAGGAGCCGACATGGTTGAAATTGGAGTGCCGTTTTCCGACCCCATGGCCGACGGTCCGGTTATACAACACAGTTCCACTATCGCCCTACGTAACGGCATGACACTTCCAATCCTGCTCAATCAGGTAAAAGAGGCTCGCACCGTTGCTCCCGGCATGCCGTTTATCCTTATGGGATATTTAAACCCGATTCTGCAATACGGTATAGAACCCCTGTTCAAAAAATGCAAGGAAGCGGGAATCGACGGACTCATCATTCCCGACCTTCCGTTTGACGAGTATATGCGATTATATAAGCCGTTATGTGACGAATATGACATTCCAATGATTATGCTTATAACTCCTGAAACATCGATAGAACGCATAAGACTCATCGATGAAAATTGTTCCGGGTTTATTTACATGGTTTCAGCAGCATCCACAACCGGTACCCGCGATAAATTTAACGAACAGCAAATCGAGTATTTCAAAAAGATTGACAGTCTCAACCTTACCCATAAACGATTAATAGGGTTCGGTATTTCCAATTCCACAACAATGAGACAAGCTTGTGAATATGCCTCGGGGGCTATAATCGGTTCTTTTTTTATAAAATGTCTTGAAACACATCCCGACAACTTCACAACAGCCGTTGACCGGCTTAAAGACACAATAAAATAAATAGCACAATCAATAATAAGGATATTCTATGTAATTGAAGATAATGAATCACGACCTAATTAATATAAAACAAAAGGCGGGATAACCCGCCTTTTATTTTGTGTCGGACAAATTTTCATTTGCCACCGCCAAGAGCATGATACAATTTGGCGGATATAATCTTATCGGCAAAGTTTATAAACGTAAAAAATGAATCATAAAGAGAAAATATATGTGATTGATGATGCCCATACAAATGGCATTGAAGGCTTTTGGTCTACTGTAAAACGCAGTTTCGTGGGCGTTTACTACAAGATGAGCCGCAAGCATATGCAATTCTATATGAATGAATACGCATTTCGTCATAACGTGGCATCAATGAACGGTATCGCTCGTTTCAATCATTTGATAGCCAACATGAACTATCGTTTGACTTATAAAGAACTTACAGCATGAAACAGCCAAAGGAAGAGATAGTTGTTACAGCAGAAGAGATAGCCACCCTAAGACAGTTAGGGTGGGAAGGTATAATCCGCAAGGCAATGGCTTATAATCCTGTTAAGGAAAAGCCACGGAACAAAGGAAGAAAAGGCAAGTAGATACTTATTAAAGGTAGTCTGTACCTACAAGCCATGCCAATGTTTCAACTACTGCGTCCAGTAGATTTTCTTGTGTAGTTTCAAACAAGTTGCTTTTATTTGGATTCCAATATACCACTCTGTCACTTGTCATCATCAGGCAATAGTCTGTATTCTCGGCTTTGATGAATTGCGGCAACTGATTTATCAGCGCAGATAACGACCATGCGGGAAGGCTGTTAAGCATCCCTTCTGATACTTTAGATGCAAGAAGTGCAAGGCGTGGCTCACTATTCCTGCGAAGTACATAGTGCAAGTCAGCCGTATCAGCGTCCAACCCCAGACCTATAAGCCGTTGGGACTGTTCAACACTTGTACAGATTGGATTATTCTGCATCTTCTTTCTCCTCCCGCAGTTTCTTTTCAAGATACTCACGCATGAGTTCGTTTGTTCGGTCTTGTTCGGCTTGGCGTTCTTCTTCCTCTTCTTTTTTGCGTTGTCTGCGACCGTAGTCATACCAACCAGCAATAGCTCCGATCAAATACATAATGCCCATGAACATAAGAAAAGTCTGTGGGTCGGGCATTGCCGTACCCATAAATTGAACTATAAAGCAATATATGCCAGGCACCAAAAAGCCCATGCAGAATGCGTAAATAAACCTCTTCATATGGCGAATTTTACAAGAGTTCTCCGCAGACATCCAACTTGGAGAGTTTTACTATCAATGTTAGTATATGAAAAGTGGGCTGCCATCCTTGCACTCTTGTAGGTATCGCCAAACACCTGAATACACGCACGGATAGGCAGCCCACGTTATATGAGCTGTCACCGTGCCTCGTGTATTCTTAGATGAGAATTGGCGATTTCACAAGAAATAAGGCACTTCTCAGTTATTTCAAACTTTGTCTTCTTTAAGACAGTGCAAAGATAGCAATTTATTCTGAGAGTACTGCAAATCAGCACTCTAAAATCGTTCAAAATAAAACTATTCCATTTTCAACAGTAACATACGGTAGGTCATTCCAAGCGTGTTGCCCATCGCCCATTTTTGCTTTCCGCGTATCGCTTTCCCTACCAAATTCTCCTTCTTGCAGTATAGGGTTAATGCTTGCCCATCGACTTGCCGTATCACGGCGAAATTGTATTCTTGAAGACATAATTAAAAATTTTGTTTTGTCTTCTTATAGTTGGAAGGGTAGTTATCGGGATAATTCCCAAAATTTTATGCCGATAATCTTTGTAATCTTTGTATTACACCGTGATTATTTATTCTGCATAACAAAACGTATTTATGCAACATCCCCAAAGGAACTTATAGACCGACAGATTGTAATGGAAATCAAATCACTGTTAACCACAACCGAACTGTCAGTAAAAGAAATATCCGAGATGTACAACTTTGAATCATCGTCATATCTCGGCCGATTTTTTCGCCGCAATATTGGCATGACACCTACCGAATATAGAAATCATCACAATTGACACAATCACACATTGATTTTTCTATCCAAGCAGCTTCTTACAGATAGATTAATTAGAAAGAATGGCTGCTATTTCGGAAGCGTATTGCCGCCCGATGGGCAATTTTTTACCTGTCGACAATTTAACTTCCTGTTTATTGAAGCTTATAACTTTCGATTTAGACACAATATACGACCTATGTATCCTGATAAAATCATTTTTAGGAAGCATAGTGCCTATATTTTTTAAAATAATACGCGAAATAGTGCAGATACCGCTCTCTCTGAAAATTTTAGAATAGCCTTCCATCGCTTCTATATAAAGAATATCATCCAACGGTATAGATACATTATTATACTCTTGTTTCACAATAATATTCTTAACTGCGGCTTTCTCCAAGAGAGGTTCCTGAATTTTGCCCAAACGTCTTACAGCTTTCGATATCGCAGTCTCAAAACGGCTGAATGCAAATGGTTTATGAAGATAATCGACCGCATCAAGATTAAATCCGTCAAGAGCATATTCGAGATATGCCGTCGTAAATATAAAACATGTGTCTGGCGGCAATTGAGCAGCAATAGAGAGTCCTGAAATATCTTCCATCTCAATATCAAGAAAAACAATATCCGGTTTCTGTTCCATAATTGCCAAAAGACCTTCCTGCGGATTAGAAAATACAGTCAGCTCTATGCCCCCTATACGCTTGCAAAAGTTGTCGATTACCTTGAGTGCGAGCGGTTCATCATCTATGGCGATACATTTTATATTATTTCCCATCCTTACCAAGTTGAATTGAAAGATTCACACTAAACATTCCGTCAAACTCAATTGTTTCCAACGAATGTCTTTTTGGGAAAATACCGTT
>CAZYXN010000119.1:3685-7608 GCA_964651105.1 uncultured Muribaculum sp.
TTAAGCGTGGCTCGGCAATTTTCAATGCCGACAGGCATATCGCTATGAAACTCATTTGCATGTTTCATAATTGAATTTGACGTTTTAAACTCAAGACTGCCTGATTCCAGCTTCAGGCTGATTGATATGGTACAGTCCCGGCTTGTCGATGCGCCATATTTAAATGCATTCTCTACAAATGTGAGCATTAGCATAGGAGGAATCATCACATTCTCATCGTCAACATCATAAGTCCATACGACATTGGTGTGCTTATTCAATCGTATTTCCTGCAAATCTATATAATTCTGAATATAGGCTATCTCATCCTTCACCGGAACCAATTCATTATCAATCGTAACATATGTATATTTAAGAATCTCGGTAAATTTTATAAAAGCATCCTCCGCCCTTTGCGAAGTTCCCACAACAAGACTGTATAAAGTGTTCAATGTATTAAATAAAAAATGCGGACTAATCTGAGCTTTGAATACCGCCAGTTTGGCCTTATCCCTCTGAGCCTCAATCTTTCTTTTTTGCAACAGTTGGTTATACAGTTCATTAACGAAAGATGTCGTGAGAGAATAGCCCAGCACCAACGAAAACATGAGCCAGAGACTTATCGTAATACTGTAATTTCTAATCTGCGTCTGATAAGCGCTCATCGCAGGAGTGACAAAATCCAGCTCTGGAAGCGGATAAAGTGTAAGCAGATAATTGCATAACACAAGCACCCCTCCAACTATCCCCATCTTCCTATAGTTCCGCTCTATAAACAATAACGGAATATTAAAGTGTTTTAATGCGAAATAACTCCCATAGAAAAAGCCGCATGACAGTATAAAAAACAACGGCCACGCTTCTATCCATGAGTGAGCCGGCCCTAAAAGAATCAATGCCGGCATAAACACCACGCAGAAAAAGATGTCGATTATAAACTCCGATTTATTCTCTATCGATTTCATGACACAAAATTAGCGCATCTCCTCAATTTCTACAAATCCAGCCGAGTACGTTGATTGTCGTTTACAGGAAGTTTATTGACAAATATTATAAAACTAATAAAATTTCCGTATTTTTGTATGGCCAAATACATCATGATATGAAGTATTCCATTCAATGCATTATTTTTTTGATGATTTTTTTTTCATCGTGCGGCAATAACGAGTCCGAGCAACAAGCCCTGATTGAAGCCTCCAGGGAAGAATTAACGACAGCCTTGTCAGAACGAGACGAACTGCTCAAACTTGTGAAAGAGATTTCAACAGCGACAGACCAGATAAAACGGCTTGAAAACATAATGACCTTGACAGGAACTCAATCAAAAGAGAAAAACGAACCGCAACATACCAGGATTCTTACAGATATTTCTGCTATAAAACAAACTCTTCAACGACGCAGAGAAGAACTTGCCGAACTTGAAAAACGGCTTCAAAAATCTTCACTTTTCAATGATGACCTACAAAGCGCTATTGAGGCGTTGAGTTCACAGATAGATTTTCAGACTAAAGAAATCGACAACTTGAGAGCACAATTGTCAATAGCCAACGCTCGTATAGGAAATCTTTCAAACACAGTTGATTCTCTAAACACTACAATGCTCGAGGTCAGCAATGAACTTGACGCATCAAAAGACACGTCATATCGGTTGGAAAACGAACTTAACACATGTTATTATGTAATAGCCACAAAAAATCAGCTCAAAGATCATAAAATCATTGAGTCGGGATTTTTTCGCCGCACAAAACTCATGAACGGGGATTTTGACAAGAACTTTTTTCAAACCGGAGATAAACGCGATATCAAAACATTAAATCTAAATTCAAAGAAAGTAAAAATATATACCAACCATCCCGACGAATCTTATGAAATTATCGAACGTGGCAATAAAAAAATCCTCAAAATAAAAAATATGGATGAATTTTGGAGTCTCACTAATTACCTTGTCATACAGATAGATTGACAATATCCAAAATTTCAAAAAGCCCCAACCGGCATTTATTGTATCAATTACACGTTCAATTTAGAATATATGTATAGGCGTTTAGACCGCACTAATTGAAATAGAATGGCTACCTTTGTAGCATGGAAACCAGAAATCAATTCAAAGGCGTGAACTCAATCAAATTCTACCAGCGTTTTGTGTCAGATGATGAGTGTTGCAAGTATCTGGCAGACATTAAATGGGAGAAGGGTTACATTTGTAAAAGATGTGGCCACACCCACTATTGCAAAGGGGTAAAACCATATTCGAGACGTTGTACCAAGCGCAAGCATGATGAGAGTTCTACTGCGGGCACAATGTTTGACAAATTGAAATTTCCTTTGTTTATCGCTTTTCATATAGCATTCAAGATCAACACTAAAAAGAAAGGGATGTCTTCACTGGAATTATCGGAAGAGTACGACCTGCGGCAGAATACCTGTTGGGAGTTCAAGCGAAAGATACAGTACGCAATGAAAAGCTCATGCAAGTATCCGCTTAATGGTCAAGTACATGTCGATGAATTTCCTCTGATACGATTAGGAGATGTCATTCTCATGCTTGCGGAAGCATACAATGAGATTGGCGATATGGACAAGGCGATAACGGAAGTCAATAAGATACGCCGACGTGTAGAAATACCTGAACTTAATAGCGGAGCCCCATGGCTCAGTGTCAACACAAAAGACGAAATGACTCAAAGAATAATACGTGAACGGGCATTTGAACTTGCCGGCGAAGGACAGCGATATTGGGATATCAGACGCTGGGGAATGCTTGAAAATTCTATTAAAAACGCTACCGACATATTCGGCGATTTAATGTACACCCGTACATACCAGTCCCGTCATGAACAGTGGCCTATCCCGTTGGTCGAAATGGAACGCAATCCAAATCTATCACAGAATGACGGCTGGTAAGGCAATTAAATTGAGCTGAAACACACAGACATAATTTCCTGACGAAGATACCGGCAGCATCGCGTTAAAAAAACGTGTGCTGCCGGTATCATATGTTAAGAACCGATTACTCAGAATGGTTGCGAAACAATATAATCTTCTACTACCGGAGCAAATCCGATTGTATCGATAGAATATGTATTGTTTATTACTACGTTATAAATATACGAGTATCCCTGTTGCCAAGATGTCACGCTATTGGTTGAAAGCGGGAAAAGCATGCGTCCGCACTCAGTCTGCGGCACAAGAAGATACTTGGGAGTGTTCTCGTTAGGCCATATCTTCTTACCTGTTGCTTTGTCCTTCACGACACAGTCAATCTGCATAAAACCGCCTGTAAAACCATTCGACCCTGAGTATTCCAACGGTTTAAGATTCTGTGGCACAAAAAATGAAACTTCCAGATTACCCTCAGTCAGATCGCGCGGAGTGGTCGTCAACAATGTGGAGCCTCCGTCTATATTATAGTACAACAACGCAGCTCCTGGAGCAGATAAATCTGTCCAAGTCCCCACAGTGCCGCTTTCCGAAGTATTCTGTTTTGGCAAATCAAAATCCCCCGACAACGCGATATTGTTGACCGACACGTGATATACCTCAACCATATACTTATTGCTTGTGCTTGACAACATGACCGACACTTTACTCATCGCGTGGCGGAATGTAAGAGGCACTGGCGCCGGACTTTCAATCTGGTTCAGACTCACAGCATACAACAAGTCAGTTTTTCCATATTCCACTCCTCGAATCACGTCTCCCATATCATCCGACGAAATATCTCCGCTTTTTCTGATATCAGGACTGATAGCATAGAAATCAACAGGAGAAGCCGGCCAATAAACCTCCGGAGAATATGTCCACGAACCTCCATTCCTACTCACAGTAACACCATTCATAAGAACTGAGGAATCAGTAAATGCATAAACAATAAAATTTTGAAGAGTGGCCGTTGTGGTCGACGCAGCGCGTGAAACTTTTGGCGCCGTGGCATAAAAACTTAT
>CAZYXN010000120.1:0-7449 GCA_964651105.1 uncultured Muribaculum sp.
TTTGCTCGAAAACCCACCGCCCTGACGTTAACATATTTTGTGGGATGGGGTCTTAGGCACGAGAACCTAAGCGCTTTTAAAACAATTCGCCTCCACGGATCAGAGGTTGGCATTGTTTTCTCCCTCCGAATCCAAAAGCTGTTCTTCGGAGTTCTTAACGATATTCGGGAGCTCCAGTCCGTAGTGATTCTTGGTATCGACTATCTTAAGCCATATTCCAAACAGAAGAGCGAGCACGCCAAGCGATGCAAACAGCAGCATGGGGTTAGTGTAATTGTATTCCATCGGGTCGGTCACTCCGGGGTTGGAGGCGGTGAGCACCTGGCCAATCAGAATCGGGAACAATGCGAGCCCGATGTTCTGAACCCAGAATATCAACGAATACGCGCTTCCAAGAAAACGGGCTTCCATAATCTTGGGAACGGATGGCCATAATGCGGCCGGAACCAGCGAGAATGAAACACCGAGAATGACGATTGCCGAAAACGCGAGAGCTTCGCTGGGGAATACGGGCAACAGAAGCACGAACGTCAGGTGACATACAATCATCAGAATCGCGCCGAGAATGAGCATAGAGGCACCTTTGCCTTTACGGTCAAGATAGTAACCGAGCAGCGGGGTAAGCACCATAGCGCCCATCGGGAACCAACGGAATATATCGGCGGCTGTGGTAGCCGATATGTGCAGTGTACACTGCAACATATTGGCGGCATAACGCTGGAACGGGAATATGGCCGAATAGTAAAGAACGCAAAGCATGGCCACAATCCAGAAGAGTTTGCTGCCAAAGATTTTGCCTACATCGCTGAGTTTGAACTCCTCTTCAGCCGGCTCGGCTGCATCACGCGCGTCGCCAAGCTCTTTATCGAGTTTCGCGTCAAAGAAAGTAAACACGATGTAACAGAGGAGGCCGATAATCAGAAGGCAGGTACAGAACCCTACGGGAATGACAACAGTCGGATCATCCTTGCCCATCCACTCGGCAAGACGCGGAGAGATAGAGAAAATCGCAAACACGCCAAGACGGGCAATCGCCATTTCAAGCCCCATAGCCAGAGCCATCTCCTTGCCTTCAAACCACTTGGCAATAGCCTTGGAGACAGTAATGCCGGCCATCTCGCATCCGCAACCGAAAATCATGAAGCCGAGAGCGGCAAGCTTGGCGCTTCCGGGCATTTCCACCCACCAGGAATTAAGCCATTGCTCCAGGCCGGTTCCCTGAAACCAATTGCTGACCGCATAAAATTTGATACAGGCGCCGACAACCATCACCGAGGCGGAAAGAGTGCCGGTAAATCTCACACCCATCTTGTCGAGAATGATACCGGCAAGTATCAGAAAACCGAAAACATTCAGAATATACTCCGCGCCGGCATAATATCCGAAAGCGTCAGGCGACCATCCTCGCTGTGTCTCTATCAAAGACTGCAGCGGCGACATCACATCGACAAACATATAGGCGAAGAACATCATTGACGCGATAAGAATCAACGCTGTCCAACGCGCCCAAGCTTTATCGTTGAGCAGCTTTTTTACTTTTTCTGTCATAATAATTGAACTTTGTGATAATAATTTTCCACAAAATTAACGAAATTCGACAAAATGACAGAAATATTCTGTAATTTCGTGACATATTTTTTCTATTTTGTATGTATAGCCAGCGTCCTTATACATTTGACCGGGTTGTCAGACTCGTCATCACGTGCGTCGCAATATGCGCCGCAATATGGCTCATAAACGTGCTGAAAGGGGTACTGCTTCCGTTTTGTATCGCGTGTCTCATCGCTTATCTTTTTGAACCGTTCGTTCAATACAACCGGCGACTTCTGAATCTTAAAGGGCGCCTTATAGCTATATTCGTCACCCTTTTTGAAGCCACCTTTCTGTTTGGAGCGCTATGTTATATCCTCATCCCGATGATAACGTCAGAGATGCATCATATGGCCCATCTGCTGAAAGTATATTCGGAGACAGAGCTGGATGTGCCGCTACTGCCGGAAAAGTTTCATGAAATAATCAAGAAATACATCGACTTCAACTATCTGTCGAAGCTTCTCGCCAACGGAGACCAGATGAAACTGTTTGAATCCATGATACAGTCGGTATGGAGCCTTCTAAGCAGCGGCATCACCATGATTATCGGACTGTTCAGCTGGTTTATCGTATTCCTGTATGTAATTTTCATCATGCTCGACTATGAGAAACTCGGAAAAGGCTTTCGCCGGATGGTGCCCGCCCACTACCGCAAGACCGTATTCAAAATAGGCAACGACATCCAGCGCTCCATGAACCACTATTTCCGTGGGCAAGCACTGGTGGCGCTATGCGTGGGAGTCCTTTTCTGCATAGGATTTCTCATCATCGACATGCCGCTGGCGATTGTTTTCGGACTATTCATAGGTCTTCTGAACATGGTGCCTTATCTTCAGCTCATATCCCTGATTCCGGCGATATTGCTGTGTCTTGTGTGTTCGGTGGATTCCGGGGTCGACTTCTGGGTGATATTCTGGCAGTGCATGGCGGTATATTGTGTAGTGCAGGCGATCCAGGATCTGTTTCTCACACCCAAAATCATGGGAAAAGCGATGGGGCTGAATCCCGCCATCATTCTGCTTTCACTGTCAATATGGGGCACATTGCTCGGATTTCTCGGACTTATAATCGCGTTGCCGCTCACAACCCTGCTGCTCGCCTATTACGACGAATATCTTGTGATAATGCAGCAGCGACGTAAAAAGCGTGACGCGCGTCCCCGCAAAAACGAAATTGCGGAATAAATCATTCCATTATATCCATATCGGGATTATTAAGCAGCTCGCGGGCCACGTCAAGATCGCGACGGAAAATCAACAATTTTATTCCGCCCAAAGAGGTTGTGGTAATGGGATACACGCTTGACATTATCTCATTGTTAATCACGCATGGAATACCGTTGGTCTCCAGCACTCCTTTGGCTATATACGCATCCACGTCGCTGTAATATGTATTCAGCAGAATCAAGTCATCGCCTTTCTCCATAGCAGCCATATTTATTTTATATTACGGGCATTCAAGGCCTTATGATACCGACGCGCATTAAGCTGATGGGTAGCGTAATCCGAAGCGAAATTATGCCGTCCTGAAAAATCCTCCTTGGCGCACATATACAAGTAATTGTGCGGCGTTGAATAAAGCACGGCATCAAGAGTCAGCGCGTCGGGAATGCGAATAGGCCCCGGGGGCAATCCGACATAGCGGTACGTGTTGTAAGGCGAATCGACATTCAAGTGAGCGCCGGTTATTCTGCGCAATCCGAAATCGCCAATGGCAAACTTGACAGTCGGATCAGCCTGAAGCAACATCCCTTTTCCGATGCGGTTAAGATAAAGCCGGGCCACGGTTCCCCTCTCCTGACGGCTGTTGGTCTCCTCTTCCGCTATGGATGCCACAGTAGCGACCTTAACCGGAGTAAGCCCAAGCGATTTAGCTTTGGCTCTGCGTTCATCATTCCAAAAACGGTCACGGAAATCAGCAAGAGTCTCCACCACCTTCTCAGGCGATGCTGTCCAGTAAAACTCATATGTGTCGGGAAGAAACGCAGCGGCATATTCGGGGCGCTTGAATCCCCTAAGGGGCAAAATCGAATCACAAGCCGCCATAAAAGAAGCCGAATCAGTCTCAAGCCGTGAGGCGACTCTGGCCGCCAACTGGTTGACAGTACGCATATTGTTGAATGTCACTTTGATCGGAGTCTGAGCCCCGGCTTTCAATGTCCTGTAAATATCAACCGCGCTTTCACCCGGTTTTATAAGATATGCTCCATGAGCCTTGGCCGCTTCGCCTCCCGCATGCGACCACAGGAACGCGGCTCTGGCTCCGATACTCCCCAATTGAGAACTCAATACCGTCTTCACATCGTCATTTGTAGCGCCGGAGTGTATGTATACCCATGTCGGCGTTTTGCCCATGTATCCGTTCCACAAAAACATGCGGCACGCTATGAACGCCACAGCAAAAAGCGCCACAGCGACAGCTCCGGTTATGATTAGTATTTTCTTTGCTTTCATTGATACTCTTTTACGACGGCAAAGTTAAAAAATCTCAAAACAAGCAGCGTCATTATATTTGTTAATACAATATAAAACCATTATATTTGCCGTTACGATTACTTATATGTAGGATTTATTCCAGAGCTAATTTAAAGCCATGACTGATATTCAATCGCTATACATCACCCCTGAAAAAATCGAGAACGACCGGCGCGTGCTCGAATTGCTCTCTCAATCATTTCCCGACATAAGCGCGGCGAGCACTGAAATCATCAACCTTGAAGCTATTCTCAACCTGCCGAAAGGGACGGAACATTTCGTCGCCGACCTCCACGGAGAGCATGAGGCGTTCCGCCATATTCTTAAAAACGCCTCGGGTGACATCAAGCGAAAAGTGAACGAACTATACGGCAACGCACTGCGCGAAGGCGAAATAAGGGAAATATGCTCGCTCATATATTATCCTGAACAAAAGCTGGAATATATAGCGGCTTCCGGAGAAAACAACGCCGACTTCTATTCAACAACACTTCACCGCCTTGTAAGAGTGTGCCAGTCGGTCTCCTCAAAATACACACGCTCCAAAGTGCGCAAAGCTCTTCCCAAATCATTCGCCTACATTATTGAGGAGCTGATGCACGAATCCCCCTCCGACGACGACAAACAGGCCTACTTCAACCGCATCATAGAAACAATCATCACGACCGGACAGGCCGACGCGTTCATTGTTGCGCTGTGCAACGTGATTCAGCGCCTTAGCATCGACCAGCTTCACATACTGGGCGACATATATGACCGAGGCCCCGGCGCCCACATAATCATGGACACACTGTGCGATTACGGCAAATTTGACATCCAGTGGGGAAACCATGACGCATTATGGATGGGAGCGGCGGCAGGAAACGACGCATGCATAGCCAATGTGCTAAGACTGTCCCTGCGCTACGGCAATCTCGCGACACTTGAAGACGGCTACGGCATCAACCTCGTGCCGCTTGCGACATTTGCCATGGAAATCTACGGCGACGACCCGTGCGACGGCTTCGGCCCGCATCTCGACGAAGACTCGCCGCATTCCGAAAAGACACAACGGCTGATCGCCAAAATGCACAAGGCTATCAGCATTCTTCAGTTCAAGCTCGAAGCGCAGCTTATAGACCGCCGTCCCGAATGGGGAATGGCCGACAGGAAACTGTTGGGAAACATCGACTATGACCGCAAAGTGTTTGTCCTCGACGGCAAAGACTACGAAATGCGCAACGCCAATTTCCCGACAATCAATCCGGAAGACCCGTATGCCCTGTCACCCGAGGAGGAGGAACTCATTCAGAAACTCCATCACTCATTCCGCGTGAGCGACAAGCTTAACAAACATATAAAGTGCCTGTTTTCCCACGGATGCATGTTTGGCATATACAATTCCAATCTGCTGTTCCACGCTTCCATGCCGCTCAACGCCGACGGCTCGCTAAAAGATGTGGAAATCAACGGAAAGAGATTCCGAGGGAAAGCCCTGATGAAAGAAATAGGCTCGACAATGAGAGCGGCGTTCAACTACGACACCGCTCCCGAAGACCGCAGCTTTGCACGGGATTACTACTGGTATCTATGGTGCGGTCCCGACTCTCCCCTGTTCGACAAATCAAAAATGGCCACATTCGAGCGTTATTTCCTTGTCGACAAAGAGACTCATCATGAAGAAAAAGGCTATTACTACAAGCTCCGCAACAATGAGGATGTGTGCGACATGATTCTTAATGAATTCGGCGTAACAGGCCCTCATCGCCACATAATCAACGGACATGTGCCTGTACGCCTCAACAAGGGGGAAACCCCCATAAGAGCCAACGGCAAACTTATGGTGATTGACGGAGGATTTGCCAAAGCGTATCACGAAACGACAGGCATGGCCGGATATACGCTCGTGTTCCATAGCCGCGGATTCCAACTCGTCAAGCACGAACCGTTCACATCGGCTGAAGAAGCGATAAAAAACGGTACGGATATTGTCAGCACGACCCAGATTGTGGAGATGAGCAGCAAGAGAATGAGAGTGCGCGACACCGACAAGGGCCATATTCTTCAAAGTCAGATAAACGAGCTTACCGAACTTCTATACGCTTACCGCCACGGAATGATTAAGGAACATTCCAAACAGAATTAAATTAAATCACATCACTAACTAATACCATCAAAATGTCGTTAAAAAAGATTGCCGCAGCATGCTTGCTTGCCGTATGCGGGACACTTGCCGCGCAGATAACGCACGGATACAAAAACCCGGTGATTCCGGGCATGTATCCCGATCCAAGCGTGTGCCGCGTCGGTGAGGATTATTATCTGGTCAACAGCAGCTTTCAGCTTTATCCGGGAGTGCCGGTGTTTCACAGCAAAGACCTGATACACTGGGAGCAAATCGGCAACGCGCTCGACCGCCCGTCACAGTTGCCGCTGAAAAACGCCAACGCGTGGCTCGGCATCTATGCTCCCACCATCCGATACAATGACGGCATCTACTACATGGTCACGACCAATGTGGGCAACGGAAAAGGGAACTTCTTCGTTACCGCCACTGATCCCGCAGGCCCGTGGAGCGAACCGATATGGCTTGAGCAGGGGGGCATCGACCCGTCGTTCTTCTTTGAAGACGGCAAATGCTACTTCACGTCCAATCCCGATGCCGGCATATGGCTCAGCGAAATCGACCCGGCGACAGGCAAGCAGCTAACGCCGTCGAAACTTATATGGGAAGGCACCGGAGGCCGTCATCCGGAAGCGCCCCACATCTATAAAAAAGACGGATACTATTATCTAGTAATAGCGGAGGGCGGAACCGAAATGGGACATATGGTCACGGTCGCCCGAAGCCGTGACATATACGGGCCATATGAGGCGAATCCCGACAACCCCATCCTCTGCCATCAACGCAAAATCACTCAGTCAAGTCCGATTCAAGGCACAGGACACGCCGACCTCATCGAAGCCGCCGACGGCACATGGTGGCTTGTGTGCCTGGCATTCCGGCCACAAATCAACGGCATGCACCTCACCGGGCGTGAAACCTATCTCGCTCCCGTGGAATGGAACGACCGGGGATGGCCTGTAGTGAACGGCAACGGCACGATAGCAATCGACATGGATGTGCCGACGCTTCCACAGACACCCGATAAAAGCAGGGCCGTCAATTACGACTTCGCCTCCATGTCGCGCTTCGGCCATGAATGGGTGCGTCTCCGTAATCCACGTTTTGAAAATTACGCGTTCACTGCCTACGGACTGGAATTGACAGGCACCGATGTGACAATGAGCTCAATAGAGAGCCCGACATTTGCGGCCATACGCCAACAAGACATAAATTTCAGCACGTCAAGCCGATTTTCATTGATCGACGCAGCACCCGGAGCCGAGGCCGGAATAAGCA
>CAZYXN010000121.1:0-937 GCA_964651105.1 uncultured Muribaculum sp.
AACGAGGTGTCAATTGCCTTGACGGAAGACTCTCGGCTCGTATCCCTTCAGAAAGAGTCGAGAAACATTTCCTACGCAGTTGGCGACATATATCTGGCTAAAATAAAAAAATTGATGCCGGGGTTGAATGCCGCCTTTATGGATGTAGGATATGACAAGGATGCTTTTCTCCATTATCTCGATCTTGGTTCCCAATTTTCCTCCTATTACCAGTTTTTAAAACAAGCGCTCGCTGATCCGAAGAAAGTGCCTTCACTTTCTAAAATGAAGCTGCTGCCTGACATTAACAAACATGGTTCTGTAACCGATGTTCTTGAAAAAGACATGGTGTTGATGGTGCAGATTGCTAAAGAGCCGATTTCTTCAAAAGGCCCGCGACTGACTACCGAAATCACATTCACCGGACGTTATCTTGTTTTGATTCCATTCTCTGACAAGATTTCCATATCCCAGAAAATCAAGACCACTGAAGAAAAATTAAGGTTACGACAGCTTGTGGACAGCATTCGTCCCAAGAATTTCGGCGTAATCATACGAACATCTGCTGAAGGCAAAAGAGTTGCTGAATTAAACCATGAATTAAAAACTCTTCTCAAATGTTGGGAAGATACGGTGGCCAAAGCTCAGACAGCGACTGTCCCCTCTCTTGTTTTCGAAGAAGAGAGCCGTATAGTAAGTATGCTTAGGGATGTGTTCAGTCCCTCCTACGAAAGTATTTACGTAAATGATGCAGATACATTCAGTCAGATATCAAAGTATGTATCACTTATTGCGCCGGAAAGTACCGAAATAGTTAAACTATACACCAAGGACGAACCTATTTTCGACCATTTCAGTATAACCAAACAGATAAAATCATCGTTTGGAAAAACTGTATCATTTAGGTCTGGAGCGTATATAATTATTGAACATACGGAAGCTCTGCATGTCATTGACG
>CAZYXN010000121.1:947-7384 GCA_964651105.1 uncultured Muribaculum sp.
CTAAAGCAGCGGCCGATCAGGAAAGCAATGCTCTTGAAGTGAATTTGAGAGCAGCTGATGAAATAGCCCGCCAGCTTAGACTGCGCGATATGGGCGGTATCATCGTGATTGATTTCATCGACATGAATAAGGCCGAGCATCGGCAAGCGCTATACGAACACATGAAAGAAGTAATGGCTAATGATCGCGCTCGGCATAATATCCTGCCTTTAAGCAAATTCGGGCTTATGCAGATAACACGTCAGCGAGTTAGGCCGGCACTTGATATAATCACTTCCGAAAAATGTCCGTCATGTTACGGAAAAGGAGAAGTGCAGCCGTCGCTTTTGTTCACCGATACGTTAAAGGAAAAACTGGAATATTTAATTAACGATTTAAAAGTCAATGGATTTATTCTATATGTGCATCCATTTGTAGATGCATATTTAAAGAAAGGGATTTTCTCCCTTTATAGAAAATGGAAAATGGAGCTTGGTGGTAAATTCAAAATTGTACCGGATCAGTCGCTCGCATATCTGCAATATAGAATAATTGACAACAATAGAAATGAAATTGATTTAGCGGAAGAAAAAGATCTCAATTCCTCTTCATCTAAAACAAAATCCAAAACCAAGATCAGAGATAATGAAGATCAGGATTCATGACCTGAACTCATTTAATAAATAAAAGTGCATCACTCAAGTGATGCACTTTTATTTTTATATCAACGCTTTTTTATTTTTAAATTGTTAAATTTGCATTTTGAAAAATATTTTATTTTAATGGATTTGGATATCATACTTGGTGTCATTACCGGAGGTGCTCTAATCTACGGATTATACAAAGGCTTTATCGCCCAACTTGCATCAATTGGAGGTTTGATTCTAGGGATTGTCGCTTGTCGGCTGTTCAATCAGCAAGCAGGAGATTTTATGATGTCGTTATTTCCTAATCTCTTTGCATCGCATACGATTGCTGTTGTTGCCGGATGTGTGGGGCTGTTTTTGATAGTCTATTTTTCTATTGGCGCTTTTGCATGTTTGCTTCGCAAGATGACACATGCGTTATGTATAGGATGGGCCGACAGATTGCTTGGCGGAGCAGCAAGTGTGTTCAAATGGTTGTTATTTAGTAGTATTGTTTTAAATATATGGCATTATTTTGCTCCTGAAAATTCGATTTTTATATCATCTCATATAATGGATGGGAAATTATTTGAGATGACAATGCTTCTTGCTCCCAAAATTTTTGGAATTGTCAGTGAGCAATTATCGCTCCCCTATTGTTAAATAACTGAATAATGGTTATATATGGACAGAGAAGAAAAAGATAAGAAAGAAGATACCGGTAAAATAGTAAATGATATTACCGGCAATGATTATAAATACGGCTTTACAACCGATGTTGATACGGATATAATTCCAGTCGGTCTGAATGAAGATGTGGTTCGTCTCATATCCAAAAAAAAGAATGAACCGGAATGGTTGCTTGATTTCAGGCTGAAAGCTTATCGTCATTGGCTGACTATGAAGATGCCGGATTGGGCGCACCTGACTATTCCTCCTATTGATTACCAAGCAATCAGCTATTATGCAGCTCCTAAAAAAAAGGATGGCCCAAAAAGTCTCGATGAAGTAGATCCGGAACTGCTTGAAACTTTTGATAAACTCGGGATTCCGTTGCAAGAACAGAAAGCTCTCGCAGGAATGGCTGTGGATGCTGTATTTGACTCTGTATCGGTTAAGACTACCCATAAAGAAAAACTTGCCGAGCTTGGCATAATCTTTTGTTCAATTTCTGAAGCGGTAAAAGATTACCCTGATTTGGTGAAAAAATATCTTGGTTCGGTGGTCAGTTATCGCGACAATTTTTTCGCAGCGTTAAATTCCGCTGTCTTCTCTGACGGGTCTTTCGTTTATATTCCTAAAGGAGTAAGATGTCCCATGGAATTGTCTACATATTTCCGAATAAATGCCTCTGGAACCGGCCAGTTTGAACGGACTCTTATTGTGGCCGATGACGAAGCATATGTCAGTTATCTCGAAGGCTGCACCGCCCCAATGCGTGACGAAAACCAACTTCATGCCGCGATAGTTGAAATTGTTGTGGAAGAAAGAGCTGAAGTTAAATATTCAACAGTTCAGAATTGGTATGCCGGAGACAAAGACGGTAAAGGCGGAGTCTATAATTTTGTAACTAAGAGAGGGTTATGCAGGGGCGACTATTCCAAACTGTCATGGACTCAAGTGGAGACAGGTTCGTCAATTACATGGAAGTACCCGAGTTGTGTACTACAGGGCGATAATTCTGTCGGTGAGTTTTATTCAGTTGCAGTCACCCGTAATCGCCAGCAAGCTGATACCGGAACAAAGATGATTCATATTGGAAAAAATTCACGTTCTACAATTGTCAGTAAAGGTATTTCATCAGGACATAGCGAGAATTCATATCGCGGAATGGTGAAGGTATTGCCAAAAGCGGATGGTTGTCGTAATTATACACAATGTGACAGTCTGCTGTTGAGTTCTACATGCGGGGCTCACACTTTCCCATATATTGATATAATGAATGATACAGCGATTGTTGAGCATGAAGCCACTACATCTAAAATCAGCGAAGATCAGTTGTTTTACTGTAATCAACGCGGTATCCCTACAGAAGAAGCCGTCGGACTTATAGTAAATGGCTATGCTAAAGAAGTAATGAATAAATTGCCGATGGAATTTGCCGTTGAAGCTCAACGATTGCTTCAAATCACCCTTGAAGGCTCGGTAGGATAACACTTATAGATACGTTTAAAACAGATAATAATATTCAACAATGAACAATAATATACTATTAGACATAAAGGATTTGCATGCCAATGTAGAAGGCAAAGAGATTCTCAAAGGAATAAATCTACAGATTCGAGAAGGAGAAGTACACGCGATAATGGGGCCTAATGGTTCAGGGAAATCAACGTTGTCTATGGTTTTGGCCGGAGCCCCTAATTATGAAGTGACTAAAGGTTCTGTGAATTTTCATGGCAAAGAACTGCTTGACATGACTCCTGAAAACCGCAGTCATGAAGGATTATTTCTCTCTTTTCAATATCCTGTAGAGATTCCCGGAGTGTCAATGGTCAATTTCATGAGAGCCGCTATTAACGAAAAACGCAAATATTTTGAGGAACCTCCGTTATCAGCCAGTGATTTTTTGAAAATGATGCGTCAGAAAAGAGCCGTAGTAGAGTTGGATAACAAACTTGCGTCTCGTTCTGTCAATGAAGGCTTTTCTGGTGGTGAAAAAAAGAGAAATGAAATTTTCCAGATGGCGGTTCTTGAACCCAGACTGTCAATTCTTGACGAAACGGATTCCGGACTTGATATCGATGCA
This sequence comes from uncultured Muribaculum sp., assembly GCA_964651105.1. Classification (GTDB taxonomy): domain Bacteria; phylum Bacteroidota; class Bacteroidia; order Bacteroidales; family Muribaculaceae; genus Muribaculum. The sequence continues at coordinate 4,302 of CAZYXN010000121.1, forward strand.
TTAAGGATCGTAGCCGGAGGAGTAAACAAGCTTAAAACTGATAAAAACGCAACTATTGTCATTACCCATTATCAAAGACTTCTTGACTATATTAAACCCGACTTTGTCCACGTGCTTTACAAAGGCCGGATTGTCAAGACCGGAGGCCCTGAGTTAGCATTGGAGCTTGAAGAAAAAGGCTATGACTGGATTAAGCAAAATATTGATTCGGAGGAATAGATATGGGTGCAGTTAAACAATATATAAATCTTTATAATGAGCACAAATCTGTGATTGACGACAATTCAGTCTCGCCAATCAATAAAATGAGAGATTTGGCTTTGAAAGCTCTTGAGGGAAAAGAATTGCCGGATAAAAGCGTAGAAGGATTCGAAAAAACATCTATCGATGAAATGATGTCTCCTGATTACGGTATCAATATACAGCGCGTCAATATTCCTGCTGATGTAGCGAGTTCATTCCATTGTGGAGTCCCGAATTTGAGCACAATGTTGGGCGTAGTCGTAAATGATGAGTTTCATCCTGCCGAATCTTTACCAAAACGACTGCCGGACGGTGTTATTTTTACTTCAATGAAAAAAGCTGCCGATATATGTCCGGAAGTATTGAGTGATTATTACGGGAAAGTCGCCGACATAAATTCACCGGGCGTAGCATTAAACACTCTTCTTGTACAAAATGGTGTTGTCATATATATTCCTAAAGGAGTGACTATCGAGAAACCGCTTCAACTCGTCAATATTTTCAATTCTCCGGTGTCGACAATGGCTTTTCGAAGAATATTGATTGTCCTTGACGATAATGCGTCAGCTCAACTATTGTTATGTGACCACACCCAAGATTCGGCAAACGCATATCAATCATCTCAAGTAATCGAAATTGTTCTCGGAAAACACTCCAGATTGGATTTGTGCGATATTGAAGAATCGTCTGACAACACCTCCCGTTATTCTCAGCTATATGCTGTACAACACCAGAATTCAAGCCTGTCTCTTAACAGTACTACCCTGCTGTGTGGAAATACTCGTAATGAATATAATGTCAAGGTCGAAGGTCACCAATGCGACACTCTTATCGCCGGGATGGCAATTGCGTCAAAAAGCCAACATATTGACAACAATACTTTGGTGACTCATCTTGGCACTCATTGCAAATCCCGCCAATTATTCAAATACGTAATAGATGAAGATGCTTCAGGAGCATTTGAAGGTACAATATTCGTAGATGAAAAAGCAAAATTTACAGAGGCCTATCAAAACGATAAAAATTTGCTGGCATCGGGAAATGCAAAAATGCATTGCAAACCGCAACTCTTAATTTATTGCGATGATGTCAAATGCAGTCATGGAGCATCAACCGGACAGCTTGACATGAAAGCATTATTTTATATGCGTTCAAGAGGCATAGATGAGAAACTTGCTCGGACAATGTTGATGCAGGCATTTATGTCGGATGTAATTGATTCTGTCAGCATGCCCGGATTGAAGGAACGGTTGCATATTCTTGTAGAGAAACGTTTTGAAAATAAAGATTTATCTTGTGGTTCATGCAATATAAATTGCAAAGAGTCATGAATGAATAGAATTGGATTTTATGAGCAAGACTTTCGATATAAATAGGATTAGAGAGGATTTCCCCTCATTACGTAGGGAAATTTATGGAAAACCGCTTGTATATCTTGACAATACCGCGACCACACAAACGCCTAAATGTGTGGTTGACAACATAGTAGAGATATATTATAACTCAAAAGCCAACGTGCATAGAGGGGTGCATACTCTTTCCCAGGAAATGACTGATTTGCAGGAGCAAAGCCGCATGGTCGTAAAAGAATATATAAATGCAGACTCAATTGAGGAGATAATATTCACGCGAGGCACTACTGAATCGATAAATCTCGTAGCATCTTCTTTTGGAGAATTGCTTAAAGATGGCGATGAAGTGATTGTAAGTGTTATGGAACATCATTCCAACATAGTGCCCTGGCTATTGCTTGGAAATAGGAAAAACATAACGCTGAAAGTTATTCCGATGACCGATGACGGAGTTCTTGACATGGAGGCATACCGCAAGCTTTTCAATGACCGCACGGCATTTGTTTCATGTACGCATGTCAGCAATGTTTTAGGAACAATCAACCCTGTCAAGGAAATCGTTGCCGAAGCTCATAAACATGGAGTCCCCGTTCTCATTGACGGAGCGCAGGCTATAGCCCATCAACGATTGGATATGAAAAATCTTGATTGTGATTTCTATGCGTTTTCATCCCATAAGATGTACGGCCCTACCGGTGTGGGAGTCCTATACGGCAAAAAGAAATGGCTTGAAAAAATGCCACCCTATCAGGGCGGAGGCGAAATGATTGGAAATGTAAGTTTTGACGGAACCACTTTCGCCGAACTGCCATTTAAATTTGAAGCCGGAACTCCTGATTTCATCGGTATTGCCGCTTTGCATACCGCAATCAATTATATATCTTCAATAGGGGTTGAAAATATTGCCGAGCATGAAAAGGAATTGCTTGAATATACAACCCGGCGGATGCTTGAAATTCCAAATATAAGAATATTCGGAACCGCACCATGTAAAGATGCAATCATTTCGTTTTTGATAGGTAATAGCCATCATTTTGATACTGGCGTATTATTGGACAAGCTTGGCATAGAAGTCAGGACTGGCCACCATTGTGCAGAACCACTGATGCGCCGATTGGGCATTGAAGGGACAGTAAGGGCATCATTTGCGATGTACAATACGCTTGAAGAATGCGATCGGTTTATATCCGCTCTCAAACGTGTATCTGAAATATTAGGATAGCTTCCCTACTTCATAAACACGAAATAGACTGCGAGAATCAAGCACACGAACGCTGCAAGATGGTTCCAATGCAACGGCTCTCCTTTGAAAAATACAACTGTAAACAATGTGAATACAATAAGGGTGATGACTTCTTGCATCACCTTTAATTGCATTAATGAGAATGGTCCTCCGTTGCCGCTGAAGCCGATTCTGTTAGCTGGAACCTGACAACAGTATTCGAGCAACGCTATTCCCCATGAAATCAATATCACTATAATTAATGG
>CAZYXN010000122.1:0-7331 GCA_964651105.1 uncultured Muribaculum sp.
CAATATGGCAACATCTTACAGAAAGAGTTTGGTTTTTATTTTAGTTCGGATAACTGTTTTCCTTGAATCTTTCGACAAGGTATTCTATCAGGTTGACCTTTCAGAATACAAAGCAGAGCGCATCGACATAAGGGTTCTGAAAAGCACTAAAGCATATTTTTACAATGTAGAAATTGTCAGTGTCATTAAGCCTATTCTTTTGTCTGACTGCTACTATCTGGACAAAGATGATGCAAAGAATAAGATAATACTCAATAAGGTTGCTGAAGGAACCGCACACGAACAGTCGGATGATCAGTATTTCAAAGATGTAGATGAACACTACGCTTGGTTTGAGAAACTGTTTGATGCGGAACGATATGACATTCCGGCACTGTTTGCTGAATGTTGCGAGAATACAATAAAGGTAGCCAACGATGCTGTAGCCCGTTTCGACAATACACGAAACTATATGCCAAAGTACGATATGACTGATGAGGAGAAAGCCAAATATGGGACTACTCACAATATGTTCAATCAACTGCTTGAGGAAGGGCTGCAACGCCTTGTGCCACCTGAAAAACAGGAGCAGTATCGTAAACAGATGGAGTATGAAAAGTATATCATTGAATCTACCAATAATGTTGACTATCTGCTGGTTCAGTATGATACTGTCAACTTCTGTAGGCACAATGGAATCTTGGTCGGATGTGGGCGTGGTTCTGCCGCCGGTTCACTGTTGCTTTATCTGTTAGGCATTACTTTAATCGACCCAATCAAGTATGACTTGATTTTTGAGCGTTTTCTTCTCCCGGAACGAGCCGGTCTATATCCGGCTCAAACCACAATCATTGGAGAAGATATAGACTCTACAAAATATGTGGAGGTCGAGCTTGAAGGGCCGCACAAACTCTTGATTGATGTTGACGCTCAGTTAATTGTCAAGAGAAAAAATGAAGATGAGCCGATTGTCGTTTATGCCGATGAGCTTCAGGAAGATGACGATATTCTATTCGATAACAAAGACGAACTATTCACTATCAATGAAATATAAACAATGAGCCGAATCACTATCACTGATGATATGAAGAAAGCTGTCGAGTTGATTGAATCAACGAATCAGCATATCTTCATTACAGGAAAAGCTGGAACTGGCAAGACAACCTTTCTGCGACATATTGTTCGCAATATCAACAAGAAGTTTGTCGTTTCAGCCTCCACCGGCATTGCGGCAATTAACGCTGGCGGTGTCACACTGCATAGTCTGATGCGCATTCCTTTGGGAGTTATCAGCCCGGACGCACCGATTAAAGGAATGTTGCCGAAAGACAAGTTCATACTCTTGAATGAGATTGATGCCATTATCATAGATAAAATCAGCATGGTTCGTCCTGATGTACTGGACTTCGTAGATAAGCGTTTGTGCCAAGTAAGAGGTTCGGAGCAGCCTTTTGGCGGTCTTCAGGTCATTATGTTTGGAGATCTATACCAACTTCCTCCAGTTGTCAAGAACGATGAAGCGAAAATCCTCGAAACTTTCTATGATGGATTCTATTTCTTTAATGCACTTGTGTTTAAGGAGATAGGCTTCAATATAGTTGAACTGAATCACATCTTTCGACAGTCAGACCCTCGTTTTATCGAGATTCTGAACAACATTCGTTCTTATAATGTCACTGAAGACGACATTGAAGACCTTGGCTCGTTGCGTAGCAAATATATGAGCGAGCAATACAACACTAATGCCATCCACATCTGTACTCATAGAAGGGATGTGGAGCGCATCAACAATTCGTTGCTGGGAGAAGCTACTCATACATTCACAGCAAAGATTGACAAAGATTTCAATATCGGTCATGCACCGTGCGACCAAGAATTGAAGCTCAGGGTCGGCGCACGAGTAATGACACTAATCAATAATCGCACTCAGGGCTATTTTAACGGCTCTCTTGGTGTAGTTGATGAGATAACTGAAGATAAGATTAAAGTGACCTTAGACAATGGCTGTGAAGCTATAATTGAGCGTTTCACATGGGAGTCTTGCGACTATGCTCTTGAAAATGGAAAAGTCGTTAAAAAGGTCAAAGGTACCTGCACCCAGTTCCCTCTCACATTGGCATGGGCCATCACCATTCACAAAAGTCAAGGGCTGACATTCGACAACATCGTGATTCATACGAAAGGAGTTTTTTGTCCGGGTCAAATCTATGTTGCCCTCAGTCGCTGTACCTCGATGGAAGGTGTTATTTCAGACTCTTTTATCAGTCAACGGCATATTTTGCCGGATAAAGAACTGATGGCTTTTTAGAATGCCTACAAACAGACCAATTACTATTTCAGCAATGAAACCCGTAAACTGATGACAATATGAAGGTTATCAAAGTAAAACAACATACAGCCACAACCCCGAAGACAGTCATTGATTGCTTTGTTGACAATGGCTATCTTCAGGGGCCCGGTGGATCCCTGCCCGATGTGGACAACGACTTCCAGAGCGACCGCCGACAGGAAGTAAAAGAATATATTGAGAGACGCTACAATCTCAATGGTAAGCAGCGTGTCTTTTCAGCTGGTACTCTTACCACCTTAAAAGTGAAGGCGGTAATCAAAGATGTGGCCCGCACAATGAAAATTCCACCCTCGTTGGTGAACTATCTGACAGCCATTTTTGATGATGACAAATGTGATTATACCGGAATTTTCAAACTGGCTGCACAGAACAAAAAGATTGCCAAATTCATTCACGATTACCCACAGCTTTTTGAGGATATTCGCACACTGATGTTCCAACCTCGTTCCAGTTCAATCCACGCCTCTGCATTGCTTGTCACACCGGATAAAATGGATGATGAGGATATGGAATGCTTTGATTTCACCCCAATCAAAAAGGTGGATGGGATGCTGGTGTCTGAGTTTGACGGCTATCAGCTTGATGAGTGCGGTCTATTGAAGAACGACTGTCTTGCTACCAAGGAGCTTTCCAAACTCCAGCAGACCATGAATCTGTGCAATGAGCAATATGGGACAAATCTTAGTCTGGACGTGTTGGCTACAAATGCTTGCGATGAACCACGAGTTTATGAGCTCCTGAGCGCCGGTTACACTCAGAATGTCTTTCAGCTTGCATCTCGTGGTATGACAAAGTTCATTAAAGAGATGCAGCCAACTTGTATCAATGACATTATTGCGGCCAACGCTCTGTTCCGTCCGGCTACTCTGGAAAACGGTTCTACAACTGATTATGTTGACTGTAAACGAGGAGATAGAGCTCCAGTGTATCTGTGGGGTACATACAATGCACTGAAAGATACTTATGGTCTGATAACGTACCAAGAGCAAGTGGTCTTCATTGCTCGTGAAGTCGGTGGATTCAGTCTGGGGGATGGCGTTAAACTGGTGAAATTCATCTCGAAGAAAAAGATGGATAAAATTCAGGCCATGAAAGAAAAATTCATGGTCGGAGCCAAGAAAAACGGTTGTCCGTTAGAAGACGCTCAGACAATTTGGCAACAGATTGAAGCGTGTGGATCTTATCTATTCAATAAGAGTCACGCAACCGCATACGCAGTGACCTCTTATGTAGGTGCCTATTTGAAAGCGAAATATCCGACCGCTTTCTATACGGTCGCCCTTCAGTGGGCTGATGACGATGAGCTTATTCCGCTAATGAGTGAAATGGAAGCGTGTAGTAACGCTAAGGTTGTCGCTCCGGATATTAACCATAGTCAGGCATCCTTCTACACGGATTTCAAGACTGACGAGATATTCTGGTCGCTTACCAGCATTAAGATGTTGGGCGTTAAAGCAGTGGATTGGATTATCAATGAGCGTAACAAAAATGGAGAGTTCACCAGCATACATAACTTCATCGACCGCATCTTCAAATACAAGCTCAAGAAATATCAGTATTGGGATGATCCTGACAATGAAGATGAAGCACAGCGTTGTCCGGTGAATGCGCGACATGTACGCAATCTAATCTTGGCTGGATGCTTCGATAAAATAGAACACGCATATTCGGTCGTAGAACGATATGCTATTCTTGAAAAAGCTGCCGAACAGTTGGGGTTCAGCATTGAAGAAAAAGATTTTCCTTCAGATTTAATCAGCAAACATTATTTCTGGAGCCAACAGCAGATTAAGGTATCAGGAATAGGAGCGATAGATTATCGTAGAATCTATGACAATTCAACGGTTAAACCTGAAATCAAAGGTCGATGCGCGTATCTCAGTCTCAAAGAAGTGTTCGATGATGAAAACGATGGTCGCCGTGTGGCTATTTCTGCAACAGTCGCTGAATATGAGGAAAAGAAACTCAACAGCAAGCGAACAGGAAAGACTGAGCCATACTGTAAGCTCCTCCTTCAGCAAAACAATGACCTCTGTGAGTGCATAGTCTGGCCGGAAGAATATGCTAAGTTCAGAGGAATGCTGATGAATGCAAAGAACAAATTGATTATGTTCTCAGGTGTGGTCAAATATAGCGATTTCACCGGCAAGAACAATATCTGGTTTTCACGCAGTTCAAAAATGGAAATCTTATGAAACCAATAATCATAGCTTTGGTTGGAGCGTCCGGGAGTGGAAAGACCACTCTCTCGCTCTACCTTCAGGAGCATAACGGAATCCCAGCCGTCTGCTCATATACAACTCGCCCTATGCGAGAGGGAGAAGTCAACGGTAGAGACCATTGGTTTGTCGGCTCTGATTTCAAAATCCCGGAGAAACCTTTGGCATACACATTCTTTGGCGGTCATCATTACTGGACTGCCCCAGATCAGATAAATTCAAAAATCACATCGTATGTAATTGATGAAAAAGGTCTGATAGAACTCAAAAGCAAATGGGGCGACAAGTATGAAATCTTGTCCATCTATATTGAACGTCCCAATCTGAGTGGCATTGCTGAAGACAGAAAACATCGTGACTTGGAAAGAGTATCAATCGACCTTGACCTCTACGACATCGTACTTCATAATGACAGCAATCTAACTTCATTTTTATCAACCGCAGTCTCAACGATTGCATCATACATATACTGATATGGCAGCACCTAAAGAAACAACACCCTATATTGTCGGCCTTGTGCTCGACTTTGAAACCGGAGGAATCCCCAAAAAAGACCTCACAGTAGCCCAAATCGGCATCACTCAGATTGCGCTTCACGCAATCCGTCTTGACACATTTGAGAAAATCGGCTCATTCGTTAAGTATATCTATCCCTATGAGCAGAAGGCTGTGAAAGCTCTGACTCCAAAACGCAAAACTCTCAAAAGTAAATATGACGTAGAAGCACCAACAGAAATGGTGTATGGCAAAGAAGCGCTGGAATTCACAGCCATCACAATGGATATGCTCAGAGAAAAAGGTATGGACATCAACGAATTGGCACAAGACGTTCTCAAATTCATCGAAGGAGTCACAGCACCGAAAACTCCACGCAATATGAAGCCCATCATCATAGGACAGAACATAACCTTTGATGAAGGTTTCCTAATCCAAATGTTTGAGTTCACCGGACTTCTGAAAGAATTGATGAAACTGGTGCGCGGTTGGGTTGACTTCTACGGCAACTGGCACCCTCAGATGATGGACACCTTGCATCTCGGACAGCTGGCACTGTGCCACAATCCCAACATCACTTCATACAGCCTCGGTATCATGTGCGAGAATCTTGGCATCGAGCTTGACGATGCTCACGATGCTGACGCTGATGTGACTGCCACTACCAATGTCGTTGCCATCCTTACTCAGCATATGCGTAGTGTGGGTGGCTCGATAGAAGACACCGGTGGCATTCAGATGAATAAAGCAGAAAAATCACGAAAACACTTTAAGATATGACATCAGAAGATTCCACACAAAACGAAAACTTGACACCGGTTGAAGAGCCGGTTGTCAAGTTCCGGAGCATCTCGGACAGAGATGTGTACAAGGTTGTCAGTGAAAACAATAAAGACATTACGCTTATAGAAATCACCGGTTACGACCTTCAGATAAACTTTAATATGGAGTACCTGAAAAGCCTCCAAGACGTTAATGCTGCCGCTGAAGCCATTGGCACAATGTTCAGAGACATTATCTTGGATAAACTTCTCGAATACAAACAAAAGCCCTGAGAACTGACTATTCCTAATAAACAAAACCCTCGACCACCAATCGAGGGTTTCAATTAGGAATTTCAATGGATAATAGGCAATTAACTGAACAAGAGGTGGTGTTTTGCGAGCTGTTTGTGAACGGCACGGCACCTTACGCCGGTAATGCGGCCAAATGTTATTCAGAGGTATATAAAGAGAACGGTCAACGTATTCGCCATTATGCCAAGAAAATGCTTGCGCGAGAAGACATTCAGGCTTATATAAAAGAGCTGAAAGAAATGAACGCAGATGAGGCTGGCGATATGAAACGGTATCTTACTCAAAACCTTATGAAAATTTTAGATGAGACTTCAACGGCGCAATTCAGGGATAGACGAGGCACTTTGCTATCTCCAGCCCCATTGCGAAGTGTGGCTGTCAGTGCGGCTAAGGCTTTGATGGATATGTACTCCGTAAAAGAAGCCCAGACAACCAATTTGAATATTGAAGGCGGTGGCGAAGGCGGGATTACATTCAACGTCATAGTGCCGGAATCAAAGACAGAAACCGAATCCAATAATAAGAAATGATTGAAATTATTGTAACCGCCGCTATCAGTTTGATTACTGGTGCTGGCGGTATGCTTTTGTTCTTTCCACAAGTCCGTAAATCTAAAATAATCGAGAATGAAGCCAAGCAATCTGAGGAATGGAAGAAACTCTATGACGAAGAACGCAAAATGGCTGCTGAAGAAAGAAAAGAGTGGGAATCAGAACGTAATCGGCTAAATGACAAGATAGATGAGTTGTTTATCCAGATTACCAAACACCGTGATGAAAAGGCTGAGATTGCTAAAACCAATACTGCACTCGAAGTTAAAAATACTCGTTTGTGTATGTTGAAATGCGAAGTAGTCAATTGCCCGAATCGGAAACCACCAACAGGGTACTGATATGAAAATAAACGACAAAGTGACTATTATTCCTTCTGTCACACTAACTGAAACTAAACTGGAAGACCTGATTGGTCGAGAAGGAAACGTAGTTGAAATATGCTGCCGAAAGGATGGGACTATCCGTGGAGCATGGGTGTCTCTTATAGGAGAGCCGTATCAAGGAGAACAGGAATGGTATATTCCGAGTAATTAATTTATGGAATGACAACAATCAGGCTGGGGAGTACCGGCCCTTCCGTCAAACTGGTTCAAACCAGACTCGGCATTACCGCTGACGGAGTATTTGGCTCGGCTACAGACAAAGCAGTTCGCAATTA
>CAZYXN010000123.1:0-7318 GCA_964651105.1 uncultured Muribaculum sp.
AAACAACTTTTCGGTGAAAGCGAAGGTAAAGACCATAAAGGTATCTTCCCTGCAGCTGTTGATTTCTCTACCGACCTCCAATCTATGGGACAGTGGATTCAGGATGGCGAACGTACTATTTTTGAAACTGTGATTTCGGTGGAGACTCCGAAGCATAAAGTGGAGATTCCTCAGGATGCCGCCAATCTTGACGGTCTTAATTACATCGCCGGAAAACGTGTGGACGAAGTTAACAAGATGGCTGAACTGGGAACCCGTATCGCCCATGTCGACGGAGGTGTGCCCAATATCCGCATCACCCTTCCTGAACTGAACGAAGAGTATCTTGGACAGCTTATCTATTTCTTCGAGCTTTCTTGCGGTATTTCGGGATATATTCTTGATGTGAATCCGTTCAATCAGCCCGGAGTAGAGGCTTATAAAAAGAATATGTTCGCTCTTCTTGAAAAGCCCGGATATGAAGAGGCAACCAAGGCTATTCAGGCAAAGCTGAAATAATCAAAAAACAATGTAAAAAAATGTCCCGGTGATCAATATCGCCGGGATATTTTTATTTATGCCGCTTTATCTGATAATTTTAGGGAAACGGGAAGTTGAGTGAAGCGACCATTCGTTTTCGCCTGCTGAAGTGACGAACATTGCCGAAGCTCCGGGAATGCTGTCGATCATGGCCATCGCGTCGGTTAACGGCATTATCATACACGCAGTGGCAAGCGCGTCGGCTGTCATACATTCAGGAGCAATGACTGTCACAGATAAAATCGTGGTGATGGCGGGTCGCCCGTTGAACGGATTGATGGTGTGTCCCATGACATTTCCGTCGACAATATGATAGTTCCGATAGTTGCCGGATGTGGCGATGCCGCATGAATCCACTTCGATTACGGCCATCTGTTCATGTATTACGGAGTCATTTGCCTGAATGGGGGCGTCGACCATTATTCGCCATAAGCCTCCGTGGGGACTCGGACCGTTTAGAGTGATTTCTCCTCCGATTTCAATCATATAGCTTTTCACTCCGTTACGTTTCATCATCTCTCCGATCATGTCGCATCCATATCCTTTTGCGATGGCGCTGAAATTGAATCGCGTGTCGGGTGATTTTTTTATCAGGCGGTTTCCGGCAAGCGAACATTCGGCAATACCCACGCTTTTCATCACGGAGTCGATTTCAGCCGCTTCGGGAGTGCGGACTGTGCTCTTGTTTTTCCCAAATCCCCATAATTCGATAAGCGGGCCGACTGTGGGGTCAAACGCTCCGTCGCTCAGGCGATTGACTCGCTGAGACTCCAGGAATACACTTTTGAACATCTGGTCCACTTCGACCGAATCTCTGCAGTTCACCCGGCTCACAAGCGAAGAATCGTTGAAAACGGAAAGCGAATTCTCTACTGTTTTCATTACGCATTGGATGGAATCGTCAAGCGACACATTGGATGCGTAGGTTATGTGGTACATTGTGTTCCACACCATTCCCTGGGCCGTGCGGAATGGCTTGGGAGTATCGCATGCGGCTATTGCCGTTATTGCTGTTATCGATATAATTAATCTTGAAAATATTTTCATTAGTTTATTATTTTGATTGTAAAGATACTAATTTAATTTTTAACTTAATGTTTATATGTAATTATTAAATATTTTTATACCTTTGTGCACTAAACACTTTATATAAATAAACTTATATAAATAAACCATTATGAACAAATTTTTTTGCAATGGTACTATGTTGGGCACATCCTTGTTGCTTGCTGGTGTTTTTGTAGGTTGTGTTGATAATGAATATGACCTTGACAAAGACATTGACATGACTATAGGGGTGGGCGGAAATATGCTCACAATCCCATCAAGTAGTACGTCAAATTACACATTGTCACAGATTCTTGATCTTGACGACGATTCTTCAATCAAGCCTGACGCTAATGGCGATTACGTGTTGAGAGTCGATGGAAACACTACTTCTTCTGAATTTAAAATTGACGAAGTAAGTCTCCATGATTTAAGCGGAAACAGCTATTCTGCGAGAGTTAATTTCCCGACTATTCCGAGCGGAATCACAGTTCCTGACGGAAAGCTGAAAGTTATAATTGGCGAGGGAGCCGCCGACACTCAGTGGAACCGTGGTCTTGCCCCGTTTGACAACTCGGTCAATATCGCTGAAAGCAATATCGACCATGCTATTGTAAGCATCAGCGAGGTTGCGACTGACATACAGATTGAGTTTGGCCTGTCATGCTCTTTCACGAATTATAATGGACAACTGTTGATTGAACGCGGATTCACTATCGATTTTGACGAGGCGTTTACAGTGAACCTTGCGGTCAATGTGGACTTCTGTGAGGTTCGTAACGGCCATACACTGGTATTTACAGCTGATAAGTCGGTCAATGCTTCCGGATTCAGACTGCCTGTCAAGATTTCTAAAATCGCTCTTGGAAATCAGGGGCTTGACGCAAACCATAATTTTCGGTTCAATGCGGCAATCAAAACTACCGGAAATCTATCGATTGCGACATCAGGTATTGTCGCCGGCACAGCTCCGAGCCTGAATATAACGACCACCTCAAGAGTCGTTTCTGCGAAGATTGTGAGCGCTACCGGTATTGTCAATCCAGGCATAGATGTTAATGACATCGAGTTCTCGATTTCCGATATTCCCGATTTCCTCAGAGAAGAGGGCAACCGTCTTGATATCAATAATCCGTGTGTTTATCTTACAATCAACAACACATCGAATGTGACCGTTGATGTAGAGGCTGTTTTGACTGGCTATATGGATAATGCTCCTATTGCGGGCAGCACTGTAAGGATTGCCGGAAATAACAAGATTACCGTTAAGCCCGGAATTAACAAAATATGCGTTTCGCGTCTTGGAGGCGCCAATGGCTGGATCGATGTGAAAGTGCCTGATCTGTCCAATATTATCAAGACTATTCCTGATGAAATACGCATTCAGTGTGATGCTGCGGTAGCCCAGCAGCCGACGGTGTTTGAACTTGGACGCTCTTATACTTTCAGCATCGATAATGAGGTTGTGGCTCCGCTTGCGTTCGGGCCTGACTTGAGTTTCACTTATTCGGACAGCGATGACGGCTGGGACGAAGATCTTGGCGATTACAATTTCAAGACTGTGGTCATCACATTGGAGGCTGTGAACACAATTCCGTTGAAGATGCGCCCAGAAGTCACTCCTATATTCAAGCAGGGTTACTCGAAAACAGTGGAAGTGACTGTCGATGGCGAAATCGGAGGCGGCTCACTTGAAAATCCCACCACATCCAAGCTGACAATCGAGTTGAAGGGGCTCGGCAAGAACCTTGACGGTCTTGACGGTATCGAATATCTCTTCCATGCTTCATCCCCGGCGGTAGGCGGAACACTCAATGAGAAGCAAAGCATGAAATTTACCAATATGTCATTTGCCATCAAGGGCGGAGTTATTATTGACCTCAACTAAAAAAATTAAAGTAATTTTCAGCTATGAAACATATTAAAGCCTATATATCAGCAGTTATTATCGGAATTGCCGGCATGTCGGGCGTATCAGCTCAGAACGCATTGCGCACCGGTTACTTCCTGGAGGGTTATACTTACCGCCATATGCTTAATCCGGCGTTTGCTCCTGAACGCGGCTATTTCGCTTTTCCGGCCCTTGGCAATCTCAATCTTAGCGTAACTTCCAATGTGGGGTTAAGTTCTTTTCTTTATCCTACCAAAAACGGCGAGCTTACGACTTTTATGAGCCCTGACGTGAAAGCAAGCACTTTTCTCGGTAAACTTAAAGAAGTAAACCATATAGACCAGAATCTTGACCTGATGATTCTCTCTTTTGGTTTCCGTGGCTTCGGCGGTTACAACACTTTCACCCTTAGTTCCCGCACTGCGTCGAGTTTTGCATTTCCCAAGGACTTGTTCACATTCATGAAACTTGGCCAAAACAAGGAACGCACTCATTATAATTTCAAAAATCTTGGAATCGAAGCTTCGGAAATTGTAGAACTTGGGTTGGGGCATTCTCGTCAGATTAACGATAAACTTCGTGCCGGAGCCAAACTGAAAGTGCTTCTCGGTGTGGGCAATTTCAATGCCCGTATCAGCGATATGGATGTCACTCTAAGCAATGATCTCTGGGAAGTTAAAGCTGATGGAGAGGTAAATATTGCCGCAGGCTCCGGTCTTGTAGTTCCGACAAAGGGCGAGACCGGAAAAGCGAAGAACCCGGGAGAAGAGACGCTTATCGACTGGGATAATATCGATTATGACAAGTTCGGTCTTGGCGGTCTCGGTTTCGGTCTTGATTTAGGCGCCACTTATCAGCTCCTTCCTGATCTGGAACTGTCGGCGGCGGTGACCGACCTTTCGTTCATGTCATGGACTAACGCTTACAAAGGAAAGACTTCAAAAACCTCATGGACATTTGAAGGATTCCATGATGTGGCTCTTGACAAAAATTCTCCTGATTATGAGGATAAGAAACTTGACCAACAGCTTGACGACCTTGCCGATCAGTTTGAAGAAAGTGTCGAGTTTCACCGTGAAAGCAAAGGTTCTCGCGTGTCAGGAGTAGGAGCCACAATCACTGTGGGCGGTCTGTACACCGTGCCTTACGTACGTTTCATCAAGGGTGGATTGCTGTTGACTCAACGTATCAACGGACACTATTCATGGACAGAGGGGCGTATCTCTGCCAACCTCACTCCTGTCGGCTGGTTTGACGCGTCGGTCAATTACGCTCTGTCGACATTCGGATCCTCGTTTGGCTGGATTGTGAACTTCCATCCCGCAGGTGTCAATCTCTTTGTCGGTTCTGACTTCCAGATTTTCAAGGTTACGCCACAGTATATTCCGGTCGGTAATCTCAATGCGTCGATAAACTTCGGTTTCAACATAACCTTTGGACATAAAGCTAAGAAGAAAAAGGCATAATCATTGACATGAGTATTTTTCCATACTCAGCAGCGGAGTGTCGTTTAAGCGATATTCCGCCGCTGTCGTATTACAAGATGACATAAATTATTTTTGAAAATTGGGGAATTATAAGTAATTTCGCAACTTAAGAATAAAATTGCTATAAAAATGACTAACGAATTAGACTGGGGAAATTTGTCATTCGGTTATATCCCCACCGATTATAATGTGCGTTGCTATTACCGCGACGGAAAATGGGGCGAAATAGAGGTGTCATCGTCGGAAACGGTTACAATGCATATCGCTGCTACGTCGCTTCATTACGGACAGGAGATTTTCGAGGGGCTTAAGGCTTTCAGAGGCAAGGATGGCAAGGTGAGAGTGTTCCGTCTTGAGGAGAACGCCAAGCGCATCATAGAATCGGCAAAGGGTATCATGATGGCCCCGATTCCGGTGGAGCTCTTTACCGAAATGGTCAAGAAAGTCGTCAAACTCAACGAGCGTTTTGTTCCTCCTTATGGAAGCGGCGCGTCGCTCTATATCCGTCCGTTGGAGATCGGCATGTCGGCCCAGGTGGGAGTCAAGCCGGCTACCGAATATCTGTTCCTTATTCTCGTGACCCCGGTAGGCCCGTATTTCAAGGAAGGATTCAAGCCTACCAATATCTGCATTATGCGCGAGTTTGACCGCGTGGCTCCGAAAGGAACAGGGCGTTGGAAAGTGGGCGGGAACTATGCGGCCAGTCTTGATGCCGGCGAACGCGCCCACTCGTTAGGATATTCCGCAGTGCTTTATCTTGATCCGAAAGAGAAAAAGTATATCGATGAATGCGGACCGGCCAATTTCTTTGCCATCAAGGATGGTAAATATATCACTCCGGCTTCGGAATCGATTCTCCCCTCAATCACCAACAACAGCCTCATGCGGCTTGCCCGCGACATGGGCATAGAAGTAGAACAACGCCATATTCCGCTTGAAGAACTTGCTGAAATTCAGGAAGCCGCAGCTTGCGGCACTGCGGCTGTCGCTTCGCCGGTAGCGGAAATCGACGATCTTGACACCGGCAAGAAATATGTCGTAAGCCAGGATGGCAAGCCCGGCCCGGTGGTTACCGCTCTGTATAATAAACTCCGAGGCATTCAGCTCGGAGAAGAGGAGGATATCCATAACTGGAACACAATAATCGATTGATGGCAAATACTGATTTTCAAGCCATCATAGACAAGTATTATCCTGCCGGCAGCGAGCTTCGCGCTATTTACATGAAGCATGCCCGGCAGGTTGCTGATTTAGCCCTCGCCATAAACCTGACGAGGGCTATCGGTCTTGACCCTTTGGATGTGGAGGGTGCGGCGATGCTTCACGATATAGGGATTTTTGAAACTTGCGCTCCGGGTATTCATTGCCATGGAGAGGCAACCTACATGCGTCACGGAATTATCGGTGGCGCCTTGTTGCGCCGTGAAGTGGTTCCTGAAGGGTGGGCGCGTGTGGCTGAACGTCATACCGGAACGGGAATAACCAAGGAGGACATCATTTCCCAAAATCTTGATCTTCCGCTTGAGGATTATTGTCCGATATCGATGTTGGAGAAACTTGTATGTTATGCCGACAAGTTTTACTCTAAAAGCGGTTCTATGGAGAAGAAGCCGTTCACGCGAGTGAGAAACTCGATAGCCCGTTATGGCGGTGATTCTCTCGATCGGTTTGATGAGCTTTATAAACTGTTTGGCGATACTGAATCGCTCCATCTCAGTTGATTTTACTGAAAACAACTGCTCGATATTTTTCAGGTTCTGAAAAATATAATAATAAAAATATAATAATATAAGTATGTCAATGTTCTCTTGCTGTCGTTTTGACGACGGTAAGTCATTTTTTTGCGGAGACAGCTGTCGCAAATTAGAGTAAGGCTTTGATTTGAGAATTTTTATCGTTCTATGAAGTGAAGAAGTAGGAACCGCCTTTCCGTCAATTCGGACGTTGTGCAATCAGTGATATAGGTGGAATGTCCTGGAATTACTTCCCGGACGCGACACAGGAGGTGTCAGAGCCGGAATCGGGAATGTCGGGAGGGGGCAACCGGTCTCGGAGCAGTTTCCCTGGCGTTTCGTTCCGGGGGTTCGGACGTGGTCGCGAGATGTATTCAGCGGTTTTACCGAGGTTCCTTTCAAGACGGGGATCGGTTGCCGTTTTCTCAGGACGTTCGGGTCGAACGCCCCTACAAGGGAGTGACGCATGCCCTAAGCTTGATTGAAGGCTGGGAGCGGTTATTGCTGTTGTTTTCTTTGTTGTTTGGGGACGTTCAAGACAAACGTCCATACCGGTGGTGGATGATGTGTGTATCATGGTTGTTTAGTATTAGATGTTTTTAATGTTTTTGCAAAGATAATACATAATTTGACACAAAGTA
>CAZYXN010000124.1:0-7280 GCA_964651105.1 uncultured Muribaculum sp.
TCCGAATTTGTCGGCCGCAAGTCTCATCCCATTTATTATCTTCACGTCGAACGGACATCTTTTTTCGCATGCTCCGCACTCTATGCATTCCGATGCGTGATGTTTGAGCGTTTTATAGTGTTCCCGCACGGTTTCCGGTATCATCCCTTGCGCCTGTGTCAGATTATATAATTTATTGACGGTCGCGATATCTATTTTTGCCGAGCACGGCGCGCAGTGTCCGCAATACATGCAGTGTCCCCTCATGAAAAGCGTGTAAGTCCGGAAAATAGGTTGGTATAATCTCGTTCTTCCGGCGATGAATTGACCCATTTCAATGCATCGCTTATTTCCTCGATGCTTTTTGTTCCTGTCATGATTGCTGCGACTGCCGGGCGTGTAAGCGCGTATTCGATTGCCTGAACAGGAGTCATGGCTTTGCCGAATGGCGAATTCTGTTCATTCAGGAGGTCTCCACCGCCATAGACTTTCATTACGTCAATACCCACTCCTTCGCGTTCACATAACTCATATAGCCTTTCGCGTTCAGGGTCTATGTTATGTCGGGCGTGTTGGAAAGTCGCTTCATCAAACAGTTCGTCAACGTTCTCGCTTGGTGGCTGGAGGTCATAGGCCGGATTAATGGAAAACATGAGGACATCGATCAATCCGGTCTCGACAGCCATTCGGGCTACGATAGGATTATGACTGCTCAGGCCGAGGTGGTGTATTTTGCCTTGTTTCTTTAGTTGTAGTGCGATTTTTATTATATTACCGTCAAATACTTTATGGAAATCCTCTTCTGCGTCGACATAGTGTATCATTCAGATGTCGAGATAATCTGTGTCCAGCTCTTTGAGCTGTTGTTCAAATGCCGGAATGATTTTTGAAGTGTCGCGGGTGCGGAGATACTGCCCGTTCTCCCACACTGTCGACAGATGCCCTTGGATCACAAATTGTTCCCGTCTCCCTGCCAAGGCTTTTCCTATATTGGTTCTTAAGTCAGGGTTGGGAGAGTATATGTCCATGAAGTTTATTCCGTTGCTGATGGCGAAATCCAGTTCGGCCTTGACTTCTTCGGTATTTTTATGCATGAAACCTTCGCATCCCAGCGCTATGACGCTGACATTTATGCCTGTTCTTCCTAATCTTCTGTATTCCATGTGATACTATGATATGGTGAAAACCGGATTTACCGGTGGATATAATCTTCTTTTTGCAAAGTTAGAATGTAGGATTATTTTTGTCGATAAATAAATTACCGAAATAAATACCATTTTTACCTAATTGTTCGGTTTTTATAGAAAGCTATGCGCTTCCTGAACTTTGTAGTCATTCAGGTTGTAATGGGCCGTAGAAAAATGATGCCGTCGCCCCGCCATCGACAAGGAAATCCGAGCCTGTGATAAAGGAACTGCAGGGACTCATGATAAGCTCTGCGACATTTGCCACTTCGTCGGCAGTGCCGGGACGGCCCGCAGGACACTTTGCAAACATGTTTTTATAAAAATCGCCACGAGGCCCGTTGAATTCGTCAATAGCGAGAGGAGTCACTATGATTCCGGGTGAGATTGAGTTAATGCGCGCTCCGCGTTCGCCCCATTTCACCGCTTCGGCCATCACTCGTTTTACATTGCATCTTTTTGCCATCTGATAAGCATGCAGGGTTCCGTTTATATTCTCAGGTTGAAGCATGGGTAGGTGGAGAAGCTCTTCTGTCGGAGTCATGGCAAGCATTCTGTCCTGTTCAGGTGTCAATGCCGGCATACGGTGTCCTGACTGGCTTGAAATTGTCACTCCTGTGCCATTTTCGGCGATTACTTTGCCTACCTCTTCGAGAAGTACGGCAGTTCCGTAAAGGTCTACTTTTAAAATTGTTTCGATAGAAGCTTGTGACGGTGATACCCCTGCGGCATTGACCAGCATTTTGATTTCTCCGTGTTTCCGGGCTTCCGCAATAAGACTGAGGATTGATTTACGGCTTGACAGATCCATTTCAAAGGGGGAGGGTGTCAAATCCCGCGTTGTTCATTATTCTGGAAATCTCTTCGGCGTTTTTTATACTTTTATCGCCGATTATTATTTTCATTCCATAACCTGTGCGACGGCCGATTGCCATTCCTATCTGACCGGCGCCGGTCAGAATCATAACTTTTTGCCATAACTGATATCCTTTTTACGTCGCAAAATTACTGAAAACTCAGATATCGCATGTATATGTATTTCCTGATTGCTTACCAATTTTGCTGATTTCCATATGTTATATGTCATTGTCTGAGTTCTGTCGTGACTTCTTTACCGTGCGTGTCACGAAATCAGTGAGATATACTGTGAATAGAGGAAATATCACCATTCCCGATACGGGAAGTATTACTGCGACGATTTTCCCTGAGACTGTCACCGGAGAGATGTTGCATCCTACTGTCGACATATTCATCGCCGACCACCATAAAGCTGTCCAGTAGGTGTTTACTTCAGGGTTTATTCCTACTTCACGCTGATAAAATATCAGTGAGCAAAAATAGCCTACAAGTATCATGATTGACAGGTAGGACATGAACAGACTCGTAATGGCGTTGGACGACAGGTAGCTTATTACGATTGATAGTGCCAGCGCTCCTCTGCCCAACGGGATGAAGCGGATGAAATACAAGGTGTCGTGGCTGAGATGTATATCCATCTGATTGATTATGTTGAGATAGGGGACTGATAACAGAAGAAATACAATCCGTCGACGGAAAAAACGCCACTTATTATCGGAATAATGCATTTCCACAAAGAAATCGATGATGAAAATCACACATACCCAAAATTGGAAAGTCATGTAATTGTGATTCTCCAAAAAATTGACACGTTTAAAAGTGTCGATTGAAATCCATACAATCAGCAAAATGGATAGCACGAGCACAATCAGATTCATTGTCCCCAAGAGATAGTGCTTGCCTTCTTTATGTGGTGATGCGGCAGGAACAGAAGAATTCATGATGAATGACGTTAAGTTTTATTAATTTAGAACACGTCCTGTCTGGTTTTGTTCATTTTTGATGAATGCCGGGAGATTGCCATCATTACGGTAATGCTTACCAAAAACAGCGGAAGTATAGGCTGATTCGTCATTTTGTCCTATTTTTGCAGCATAACTAATTTTGAGCGCATGGAGACGGTAAATCTTGATTCGATAGACGTGTATAATAAAATGTATGGTTTTTCTACGCGTCATCCGTTGGTGACTGTTGTGAATCTTAAAGATGCCCGACAGATGGTAAATCACGTCCGCATTACCTATGGACTTTATGCCTTGTTTCTTAAAAACGGGGTGAATTGCACGCTTAGATATGGCAGAAAGAAATATGATTACCAGGAAGGGACGATTGTCAGTTTCTCTCCGGGACAGACCGTGGAAGTCGAAGTGCCTGACAAGGAGATTTCCCATGATGTGATTGGATTACTGTTCCATCCTGATTTGATATACGGCACTCCGCTTGGCGATAAAATATCTTCATTTGAATTTTTTGATTATTCTCAAATGGAAGCTCTCCATATGTCGGAAAGTGAGCGTAAGATATTTCTTGATTGTCTCGATAAAATCAATACTGAGCTTGACTATCCGGTCGACAGTCATTCGGCCTCGGTGCTTTCCGCCAACATACAACTTCTGTTGGAATATCTTAACCGGTTTTATGATCGCCAGTTCATAACCCGCCATAAAGTTAATTCCGAGATTGTGGCCCAGTTTGAACGTCAGCTTAAGGAATATTATGACTCTCCTGTGAGAAAAGAGGGATTGCCGTCGGTTAACGAATTTGCTGACCGTGCCAATCTCTCGCCAAAATATTTTGGTGAACTTGTGAAAAAAGAAACCGGAATGACAACAAAAACGATTATAATGCAGCATATGATTAATGTTGCAAAACATCGGCTTGCTGTTTCCTCTGAAGATGTCAGCATAATAGCGTATGATCTGGGGTTTCAGTATCCGGCTCATTTTTCACGCATGTTCAAACGCATGACCGGTCAGAGTCCGACCGAATTCCGCCTTCAACTCGAACAAAACTGATACGTCGGAGCGGTATCGTAAATAGCGTTCCTGTTATTATAAAAAAGACTATGCGGCATCATTGATGCCGCATAGTCTACACGTTATCGTAAATAAGGGTTTTCGTCAATCAGAGTCAGCGTTCGGCTCTCATCGGATTGTTCAGAAAGTCTTCGTAGGCGAGGCGTATGCCGTCGGGAAGCTCGGTTTTATATTTCCACCCGAGCGCTGCGGCTTTGCTTACGTCAAGAAGCTTTCGCGGAGTCCCGTTTGGCTTTGTCTCATCCCATACTATTTTTCCGGTATAACCGACCGTTTCGGCTACAAGTCCCGCAAGCTTTTTGATAGTCAGCTCTTTGCCTGTCCCTGCGTTTACGGTCTCATTCCCTGAATAATTGTTCATAAGAAACACGCACAGGTTGGCGAGATCGTCGACATACAGGAATTCACGCAAAGGCGAGCCGTCGCCCCAGCATACAACCTCCCGCGCTCCGGCTTCTTTGGCCTCATGAAACCGGCGTATCAGCGCCGGAAGCACATGGCTGTGAGTGGGGTGGTAGTTGTCATTCGGGCCGTAGAGATTTGTCGGCATCACCGATATGTAGTCGGTGCCGTACTGGCAGTTGAGGAATTCGCAGTATTTTAGCCCTGATATTTTGGCCAGGGCGTATGCCTCGTTTGTCTTTTCGAGTTCGGAGGTGAGCAGGCATGATTCTTTCATCGGCTGCGGAGCCATCCTCGGATATATGCACGACGATCCGAGAAATTCAAGTTTCCTGCATCCGTTACGCCAGGCGGCATTTATCACGTTCATCTCCAGCATCATGTTGTCATACATGAAATCGGCGAGATGGTTGGCGTTGGCTTCGATTCCGCCGACTTTCGCCGCGGCAAGGAACACATATTCAGGCCTTTCTGAAGCGAAGAAGTCATTGACCGCGCGTTGGTCGATAAGGTCGAGCTCTTTATGTGTGCGGGTTATTATGTTGTCATATCCTTGTCGCCGCAATTCCCTGACTATGGCAGAACCGACCATTCCCCGGTGTCCTGCGACATATATTTTAGAGTTTCTTTCCATCGTTGCTGATCGGATTTAGAATGTGTCCTTGCGGCGTATTTTTATCTGTATCGCCTCATCGCTTTGCGGAATGCTGTCCACCACGAGGGCGAGATGCCCTCCGCCTCCGGCTCCAAGCATTTTCCATGCGAGGGCCTTGTCTTTCCACCGGTCTATGTATTCCTGCACGCCGGGCTGCATCATGGCGGGGAACATTGCAATCTGGGCGTTGAACGAGTCGCGGAAAGCGGAGGCGAATTTGTCAAGGTCCCGTTCAAGTATCGCGTTCCAGCAGCGGTCGGCCGCCGAGGTCAGGGCTTTCACTTTTTCAGGCGAGACGCTTTTCCCTGCGACGACGGAGCATCCCGGGCGGCGCGGAAACATCGGCACCAGGCATATATGCCGCTCCAGCCAGGCCAGTGTCTCTTCGTCATGGCATGACTCGATGCGGGCCGGCCAGTAGTGTCCGTCGTAATAATGGCGCGTCAGCCCCGACATGCATATCCCGATAGCGTCCTGGGCTCCGGATATGTGCCCTTCGTTTTCAGGGTCGTTCTCGAAACAGAACAGCAGACGGGCTAGCATCTCCTCGTTGTAGTTCGGCAGTTCGTAAGGCCATATTTTTTTTGCCGCGTTGCGCGTGGATGTCGACATGCCGCCGCGTTCCATGAACTCGCAGTTGGGCTCGATTGATACGGTGATGGCCCATCCGGCTCCGTGTTCCGACACATACGGCTGGTCTATCCATGTCCCGGCGATATCCACTCGGTAGGGGAGATGGGATTTTACGCCTTTGCGGAGCGACGTGGTGGAGCGGGCCACAAGCCCTGCGTCGGGCTCGCGTTCGAGAACGACGTATTCGATGCCCCTTTCCCGGCAGAATTCGCGCTTTATGTCACTGCCGCCGTCGGAATTCACGACGAAAATATCGGGTTTCACGCTGTCGACGACATCGACGAAGTCCATCATTCCGGAGCCGGTGTTGACAAAAGCGTCGGTCACGTAGCGTATGGACTTGACCATGTAGAGGCGCTCTTTTTCGGAGTATACGGTTTTCCGGTTCTTAAGCTCTTCGATTGTTTTGTCGGAGCCGATGCCGACGTAAAGGTCGCCGTACCGTGAGGCTTCCTTGAAGAATGCCACATGTCCGGAATGGAGCATGTCGTAGCATCCTGATACAAAAACTTTTTTGTTGGCCATATTCTTATTTGACTATTCCTTTTTCAAGATATTCGGCGAGATTTGTCCGCGCCTGGTCGCCGGCCCGCTCGATTGCCACTTTTGCCATGTCAGCGTCCACCATGAGGTTGACCAACTGTTCAAACGATGTTTTCTTGGCCGGATCCCATCCGAGTCTCGCTTTCGCTTTGGAGGGGTCGCCCCACAGGTTGACCACATCCGTCGGTCGGTAGAAGTCGGGCGACACTTCAATCACGGTTTTGCCGGTTTTCGTGTCGATTCCCTTTTCATCGGCGCCCTCGCCCTCAAACCACAATTCGATGCCGGCGCGGTGGAAAGCGTGGAGACAGAATTCGCGCACGGAATGCTGCTCGCCGGTCGCTATCACATAGTCCTCCGGTTTGGGTTGTTGAAGGATGAGCCACATGCATTCGACATAATCCTTGGCATACCCCCAGTCGCGCATCGACGAGAGGTTGCCGAGATATAGCTTTTCCTGCTTGCCCTGCGCTATGCGCGCTGCTGCGAGCGTTATCTTGCGGGTGACGAATGTCTCGCCCCGGCGTTCCGACTCGTGGTTGAACAGTATTCCGGAGCAGCAGTACATTCCGTAGGCTTCGCGGTACTCTTTCACGATCCAGAATCCGTATAGCTTCGCCACCGCATAAGGGCTGTAGGGGTGGAAGGGTGTGTTTTCGTTCTGCGGCACCTCTTCGACTTTGCCGTAGAGTTCGGATGTCGATGCCTGGTATATGCGGCATGAGTCGGTCAATCCGCACAGCCGCGCGGCCTCAAGTATGCGCAACACCCCTGTCGCGTCGACATCGGCGGTGAATTCAGGGGAGTCAAACGAGACCTGCACGTGGCTCTGGGCGGCCAGATTGTATATTTCGTCGGGGTGCACTTTGCTCACCACCTGCATGATTGACATCGAATCGCCGAGGTCGGCGTAGTGAAGGTGGAAGCGCGGCGTTCCCTCAAGATGCGCTATGCGCTCTCGGTAATCCACTGACGAACGGCGTATGGTGC
>CAZYXN010000125.1:0-7212 GCA_964651105.1 uncultured Muribaculum sp.
TGACAGTATTCTTAAGCAGCCATTTCCGTCTAATTAAGTCATCTTAGTTGATGACGGACCTCTGACTGACGAACTATATTCCATCGTCAATGAATATGAACATTCCCATCCGGAACTCAAAAGAGTCAAGATACAAATTAACGGCGGTTTAGGAAAAGCCTTGAATGAAGGACTTAAACACTGCACATATGATCTTGTTGCGAGAATGGATACAGATGATATTGCTCGCCAGGACAGATTTGAAAAGCAATTAGCAGTTTTCGACAAATATAAAGATGCCGAGGTTGTAAGCAGTTGGATTGATGAATTTATGAAAAATCCTCAAAATATAATCTCGACTCGAAAACTGCCGGAATATCCTTACGAAATATTCAATTACGGAAAAAAAAGATGTCCAATAAATCATCCGGCTGTAATGTTCAAAAAGAATTCGATTCTTTTTGCAGGTGGATACAGACATTTTCCATTGTTTGAAGACTATTATCTATGGGTAAGATTACTTCTGAACGGAGCAAGATTTTATAATGTGCAGGAAAGTCTCTTATATTTCCGAACATCGGCAGATATGTATAAACGGAGGGGAGGATTTAAGCATGCAATCGAGGAGATCAAATTTCAAAAGCATATCCACGCGTTAGGGTATATTTCATTATTCAGAATGATTCAAAATATAACAATCCGATTCATCACCCGAATAGTTCCCAATTCAACAAGAGAATTCATATATCAAAAATTCCTTCGCAAATAATAAAAACATATTAATAACATTTTAGTGCAGAGGGGAAGGAGGGCTCAGAAAACGAAGCTCTCCTTTTTGTTTTGCAAGAGATGGAGGATTTACAGAATAACGAATACACCGTTATGCACGTGAATTGGCTATTAGAATAAGAGAGAAAGAATAATCGCGGGGATGATGAAACTTTCAGGATGCAAATGTTAGGATTTTGACATAAAATGCCTAACTTTGCAGCCAGAAATTTTAGAACTTTGAATTATGATAAACAGAATCCTGATAAGAATGAAAGTAGTGCAGATGCTCTACTCATATCTGTTGACCCGCAGTGATTTCAAAATCCTTCCGGAACCTGAATCACATTCTCGCGATAAACGATACGCTTATTCGTTGTATTGCGATTTGCTGCTATTGTTGATTGACGCGTCAGGATTTCGTATTGTCAATTTTGAAGGGCGCCCGAGATTTGAATTTACCGGCACACGCGGCAAGTATGACACCGCTTCAATCGGAAGAGCTCTCGCCGACGATGACGAGATGAAGGAAATCGCCCTGCGCAACAGATCGTTCTATGACGCTCTGCGTCCGTTTAGCGAACGGCTGCGGGCTGAAATCAAGGAATCATCAATATACAAGGAATACCAACGGAAGAAAGAGGCGCCTGAAATTCAGGACGAGGCAGCGTTGTGGAAGACGTTGCTTCACACCGTGATTCTCCGCAACCAGCAGGTGCAGTCGCTTATCCACTCCAATCCCGAGTTCACCCATGTGGGATATGACCTGGCATTGAATATGCTTGAAGAGACTCTCAACGATTATTCGACGACCCGCAGCTCGCTTGTCGACGCCAATCGCGGGCTATCGGCATCGCTCGACAAAAGCTACGAGCTATACATCAGCCTCCTGCAACTGATGATTGATCTTACCGACATGCGCGCACGGCAGCTTGACGAAGCCAAGCACAAATATCTGCCGTCGCACGACGACCTCAATCCAAATACAAAATTTGTCGACAACCGTTTCATCGAGCTGCTAAGAGATAATCCGAATTTTGTAGCTTACAAGAACGAAAATCCAATTGACTGGACTGACAACGACGTGATGTTGCGCCGTCTTCTTGACAAAATTCTTGAAAGCGCGCCCTACAAACGCTATATGGAAAACAGCGAATCGACATTCGCCGCCGACTGCGAATTATGGATTCAGCTCTTCAGAAACGTAATCATTGAAAGCGACGAGCTTGCAGAAGCGATGGAGTCAATGTCGGTGTATTGGAACGACGACCTGGCGATAATGGGTTCATTCGCTCTTAAAACGATAAAGGCTTACGCAAACGCCGACGGACATCAGGCTCGTCTGTCGCCAAAATATAAAGACGAGGAAGACCGACGTTTCGGACCGCTCCTTTTTGAAGCGGTAATACGCAACCAGCAGGAATACAAGGCTCTCATAGACGAATGCCTCGTGGGAAGCTCATGGGATCCGGAACGTCTTGCGTTCATGGACATCGTGATTCTCGAAACCGCGATAGCTGAGCTGATAAAATTTGATTCAGTGCCTACATTGGTGACTGTCAACGAGTACACTGAAATAGCAAATTATTATTCCACTCCCAAGAGCGGCATATTTATCACCGGAATGCTTTACAGTATAATATCCAATCTAAAAAACAGAAAGATTATAGTCAAAGATTAAAATATCTTTCTTATATTTGCATCAACATTAACGATAAAACTAATTTATTATGGTATACAACCTCGTGGCATTACAAGACACAGCCAATGGCGGAGTTATGAATCTGGTCATGATTGTGGCTCTTATCGCAATCTTCTATTTCTTCATGATTCGCCCTCAGCAGAAAAAACAGAAAGAAATCAAGAAATTCCGCGAAGGACTGACCGTGGGCGACCGGGTGATTACAGCCGGCGGAATATATGGCAAAATACGCGGTGTGAAAGAAACCTCTTTCGTGCTTGAAATTGCCGACGGAGTGAAAATCACTATCGACAAAGGCTCGGTTTATCCTTCGGCCGCCGAAGCTCAGGAATCGGCCAAACAAAACGAGGGCAACCCCGGCAAGTAGACACAAATCTTTTCCTTTCATATGAGGCTCCGTGCAAATCCTGTCAAAGGGCTTCACGGAGTCTCTTCAATTTTATCCGATTATGCCACAGAAAAGAAGTTGGGCACGCTTAGCATCTAAAATACATGACGCAGCCACATCGGCCCGCGGAAAAGAGGTATTGCTGTTTCTTCTTTTTCTGATGATTTCCTATATATTCTGGCTGCTGCTCACCCTCAACAACGAGATGCAGGAAGATATCGACGTTCCGATTGAGATTGTCGAAATTCCTGACAGCGTAACAGTAATTTCAGGAATTCCCGACGCTCTTAAAGTAAGCGTGCGCGACAAGGGATCGTCGCTCATGAAATATCGGATGGGTGGCATCAAACCGATGAAAATAAATTGGAACGACTATTCTTCGGCAAAAAATAAATTTCTGCTCAACAAAGCCGACCTTGGAGCGAAACTGCGCGATTATTTCGGTGCCGGGAGCCAGATTGTAACTATTCTGCCCGACTCGCTAAGTCTGAACTACACGACAAGTCCAGGACGCAAAGTCGCATTAAAAGTGGTAGCCGACCTTAAGCCGATTTTCGGCAGCATAATAAACGGTCCGATCACGACCAATACCGATTCAGTGTGGCTATATTCGGTTGAAGACCTGCCCCACGACCTTGTATCGGTGGAAACAATGCCGATAGTAAGAGGCTCGCTCTCGGACACCACAAACATAACCGTACGCATAAAACCGATTCCCGGGGTCAAAATAGTGCCTGATGAAATCGTCGTGAAAGTTCCGGTGGAGCCATTAATCGCACGTAAACAGATGGCAACCGTCATTGCGAAAAATCTGCCTCACAACATTTCGATGCTGACCTTCCCCTCGCGTGTTGAAATCGCCTACCTCGTGCCGATGAGCGAATACAATTCCGAACCATATGAAATAAACGCCTACGTGGACTATAAAGATATCAGAAACAACACATCGGGCAAACTTCCTGTCACTCTTTCCCTTCTCCCCGAGTCATACCATTCGACAGAAGCGGTTCCCGACAGCGTCGAATACATAATCGAACATAAAATCAGCGCCCAATGATGCCATTAATCGCCATAGCCGGAGGAATAGGGTGCGGCAAGTCGGTCATCTCCCGTATCCTGACAGCGATGGGATATAAGGTATACGATTGTGACATCCGCGCCAAGCAACTCATGGACAACAGCGAAACGATAAAGTCGGCGATTGAGAGCGAAATACATCCTGCCGCTATCACCTCCTCCCGGGAAATTGACCGGAAATTTCTTGCGTCAATCGTATTCAACGACAGGGACAAGCTCTTAACTCTCAATTCGATAGTCCATGCGGCGGTAAAAAAAGACCTTGCCGAGTGGCGTTGCCGCAACTCAGCGACCCCTTTATGGGTGGAAAGCGCTATAATCTATGAAAGCGGCATAAGCGAGATAGTGGACGAAGTGTGGGAAGTCATCGCTCCCATAGACCTGCGAATAGAACGAGTGGTGAAACGCAACGCGATTTCACCGGAAGAGGTGAAACAACGCATAGACTCACAGGCCGTTCCGATATCCAACCCTCACAAAAGAGTTTTCACCATTCTTAACGACGGGGTTCAACCCGTGCTCCCGCAGATATTGAACCTGCTGAAAACATTGAGTTAAAATTCGCTCGTGAAGTGGAATCTGATTTTAGGGAAATCGTTCTGAGCCATCTGCAACACATAGTTTGAATCGGCGAGAAAAACATCTCTGCCGTCACGGTCTACGGCCATAAACTGGTGTTTACGTTTTTTAAACGCCTCCAGCGCGTCAGCGTCATCGCTCTCAATCCAGCATGCCTTATATAGCGAAATCGGCTCCCACCGCACAGTAGCTCCATATTCATGGAACAAACGGTACTGAATCACTTCAAACTGCAACTGCCCTACCGTGCCGATGATTTTCCTCCCGTTAAACTGATTGACGAACAACTGAGCCACACCCTCATCCATCAATTGCTGTATACCTTTCTCAAGCTGTTTGGATTTCATCGGGTCGGTATTCTCGATATATTTGAACATCTCGGGGGAGAAACTCGGCAGACCACGGTAATGAAGATTCTCACCGGAAGTCAACGTGTCGCCGATTTTAAAATTGCCAGTATCGGGAATACCCACGATATCTCCGGGATATGCCTCGTCAACAATGCTCTTTTTCTGAGCCATAAAAGCTGTCGGAGCTGCGAAACGCATCATCTTGCCCGAACGCACATGCTTATAGTTGGCATTACGCTCGAATCGTCCCGAACAAACTTTGACAAAAGCGATACATGAACGATGGTTGGGATCCATATTGGCATGAATCTTAAAGACAAATCCGGAAAACGGCTCTTCCTGAGGGGAAACCTCCCGTTCTTCAGCCGACACGGGACGAGGCGACGGAGCAATCTTGACAAAACAATCAAGCAATTCTTTCACTCCAAACGTGTTCAACGCCGAACCGAAGAACACAGGCGCCACTTTTCCCGCAAGATAATCTTTTTCATCAAACACCGGATATACCCCCTCGATTAGCTCAAGGTCTTCCCGGAGTTTGTCAGCGTCCTTTTTGCCTACCGCCTCATCAATCCGAGGATCACTGACCGAATCAATTTCCACGCGTTCGGTCACCTGAGTCTTGCTTGGCGTGAACAGGTCAAGCGAGTTTTCATATATGTTGTAAACCCCCTTGAATTTCGCTCCTATATTGATAGGCCACGAAAGAGGACGCACTGAAATCTTAAGTTCCGATTCAAGCTCGTCAAGAATCTCGAACGGATCGCGCCCCTCGCGGTCAAGTTTATTGACAAATATAATAACCGGAGTGTTACGCATGCGGCACACCTCCATAAGCTTCCGGGTCTGCTGCTCCACACCCTTAGCCACGTCGACCACGATTATCACACTGTCGACCGCCGTCAGCGTGCGATAAGTGTCTTCAGCGAAATCCTGGTGACCCGGAGTGTCGAGAATATTTATTTTATAATCGCCGTAATTGAAACCCATTACCGAAGTGGCAACCGATATTCCACGCTGCTTTTCAATCTCCATCCAGTCAGAGGTAGCCGTCTTTTTAATCTTATTGGATTTCACTGCTCCCGCCACATGGATAGCCCCTCCGAAAAGCAAAAGTTTTTCAGTCAGCGTAGTCTTTCCCGCGTCGGGATGGGATATGATTGCGAACGTGCGCCTGCGGTTGATTTCTTCAGTTAGTGTTGCCACGGTTATAATTCAAAATTTGTTTGACGTATATGGGGATAAATACCTTATTTTGTATTTTACGAGCACAAAATTACAAAAATTTATGTTATAAAACACAATTAAGAATTAATATATAATTTCAGCGTTCCAAATACTGAAAAAATCACTATCCAAAATTTGGATTGTTAGAAATATAATAATAAATTTGCACATCCAAAGCCGTAAAATAACGGCTCGGAAATGCTTGAATAATGATCGACGAGTCTAACTCCGGAGCAAATAGCCCAACTTGCACACAGTGAAGCTGAATGTTTGACAGGACCATGGAAACTCACGAAACAATACGCTGGCATAGAACATAAACAGAATTTTAATTATAACTTTAATTCATTATCATTCAAACAATTATGGAAAATCAAAAGCCTAATGTTGGAGCCGCTTCGGCTCAAAAACAGCCTAAGAACGAAGGTTCTAACGTACGCGGTATTAAGAACGCATTTCTTGTAATCGTTGCATGCTTTATCGTGGCAGTTTGCTTGTTCATTTTCTGGTTCGGACATGACATGCACTTCGACGAAGCAGGTCACCCGCAGGATCTTTGGGGCACAGTCTACAAAGGTGGTTTCATCGTGCCTATCCTTCAGACATTGTTCCTTACTGTAATCGTGCTTTCTGTTGAACGCTGGATCGCTCTTTCAAGCGCTAAAGGCAAAGGCAGCATCTCTAAATTCGTTGCCGGCGTTAAAGCATGCTTGAAGAAAAACGACATCGCAGGCGCTCAGGCTCTCTGCGCAAAGCAGAAAGGCAGTGTAGCAGCCGTTGTTTCAGCAGCTCTTGTTCGCTACGAAGAAATGGACAAAAACACAATTCTTTCCAAAGAACAAAAAATCGCCACTCTTCAGAAAGAGGTTGAAGAAGCTACCGCTCTTGAAATGCCGGCACTTCAGCAGAACCTCCCGATCGTTGCAACCCTTACCACTCTAGGTACACTTGTCGGACTTCTCGGTACTGTGATGGGTATGATCAAATCATTCCAGGCACTTGCTGCTTCAGGAGCTCCTGACTCTACTGAGCTTTCTACCGGTATCTCTGAGGCGCTTATCAACACTGCCTTCGGTATCGCAACCGGTGCATTCGCCGTTATTTCTTACAACTTCTACACCAACAAGATTGACAACCTGACC
>CAZYXN010000126.1:0-7161 GCA_964651105.1 uncultured Muribaculum sp.
GGAATCGACCCTATTTTTTCTTGCACTAAAAAGTTTTATCGGACAGCAATAATAATAAATCTTTTACATACTTTTGAGGAAACAACTCATTTGACCGTTTTTTCAAAATATATGTTTTTATAGATTGTAGATTATAAAGGGTGTCGTCGTGAGACAACACCCTTTCAATTTTTTTTGCCGTGTGGGACGACGGCTTTTCCTCAAAGAGAATATTGCAGGTCAATCACAT
This sequence comes from uncultured Muribaculum sp., assembly GCA_964651105.1. GTDB lineage: Bacteria > Bacteroidota > Bacteroidia > Bacteroidales > Muribaculaceae > Muribaculum. The sequence continues at coordinate 230 of CAZYXN010000126.1, forward strand.
CGAGCAGTCTGCCGAATTTGACCCCTGCGTTTTTGAAATGGGAGGCCTGTTCAAATCCGAGTTTTTTATGAAATGCCAGGCTGCCGGTATTTTCCGCCGTCACACATGCGATGAGAATCCTGTACTTCCTGTTGCGGCACTCTTCAATCAGCGATTTCATCAATTCGTTCCCGATTCCTCTGTGACGGCATCCGGGCTTTAGATAGATGGTTGTCTCCATTGCCCCGTCATAGGCCGCCCGTTCTTTCCAGGCATGCACGTAGCAGTATCCCGCAACCTCGCCGTTCTCCTCATAGACAAAGTAGGGATATCGTGATGAAATATCTCTTATGCGCCGCTCCATTTCATCGACACTGAGAGGTTCTGTTTCAAACGACACCGTCGTTTCTTCGACGTAATGGTTGTAGATGTCGGTTATTGCTCGGGCATCTGAAAGAGTTACTTGACGTATCATTTTGGGTCAAGGTTAAATAGTTTGACTGCGTTTTGGGTTGTGATTTCCGAAAGTTTTTCGATTTCTATTCCCATAACCGAAGCTATATGCGCGGTGGTGTGGATTATGAATGCCGATTCGTTGCGTTTGCCTCTGTGCGGTGTCGGGGCCAGATATGGCGAGTCGGTTTCAAGAAGCATCCGCTCAAGCCCGATGTAGGGGAGGGTCTCGCGCAGCTTTGAGTTCTTGAATGTGACGATGCCGTTTATTCCAAAGTAAAAATCGCCGTGGCGGCGTATGTTCTCGATGTCGGCTTTTGTTCCGCTGAAGCTGTGGAACACTCCTTCAGGCAATTGTTCCATCGAACTGAATACTTCAAGTATCTCGTCAAGCCCTTCGCGGCAATGAATTATGACCGGCAGATTGCGTTCGACAGCCCATTCGCATTGGATTCTGAATGCCTCCATCTGCTCCCGGCGGAATTTTTTGTCCCAGTAAAGGTCTATGCCGATTTCGCCTACGGCCGCATATTTGGTGCCGGAATCGAGTTCCGCTTTTATCTTTTCAAGATTTGCTCCCATGTTGTCGTCTATTTCAGTAGGATGCAGTCCCATCGCCATCGATGTGACGGTGGGGAAGGCTTTATGCAGCGTCTTCATTGGCTCGATTGTCCCGAGGTCGACATTCGGGAAAATCATGTGTCCCACTCCTGCGGTCAGAGCATTTTTGACCGTTTCTTCCGGCGAGTCAAATTCCGGTAGATATAGATGTGTATGAGTGTCTGTTATCATGAACGGCGTGTAAGTGATTTTTCGGCAATAGTGCGGAAAAATTCAGCGGCTTTATCCGACAGTTCCGCCCGGTCGAGCGCGTTGATTGCGTCGGCTGTCGATTGTTCTATCAGTTCGCGGCAGGCTGTTTCTGCTCCGGTAGCGTCATATATGGCTCGCACCTTCTCGATTTTTTCAGGAGAGCGGATTCCCATAAGCGACAGCAATTCGCTCTTCTGTTCGCCGTTCGAATCGGCAAGAGCTTTTATAAGCAGATATGTTTTCTTGTCGTTAAGTATGTCTCCCCCTATTTTTTTGCCAAACACGGCCGGGTCTCCGTAAGTGTCGAGCCAGTCATCCTGCAGCTGAAACGCTTTGCCGAGAGCCTTGCCGAAGTCGGCGAATGCCTGCAGCCGTTCTTTGTCTGAATTGGCAAGCATCGCGCCCATGACGCACGGTGCCGTTATCAATGCTCCGGTCTTCTGTGAAATCATATCGAGATACTCTTCAACCGACACATCGTTGCGTGATTCAAAATTCATATCTTTCTGCTGCCCTTCATAGACATCGATTGCGGTGTCGTTAAACAGTTGAAGGATTCCAAGCGCCGATTTGTCGCGCAATCCTTTAGTGACCATATTGCCGGCCATGGTCAGCATCGTGTCGCCCGAAAGAATTGCTGTCGGAGCGTCCCATTTTATATGGACGGTAGGCTTGCCGTGGCGCATGTCGGCGCGGTCCATGAGGTCGTCATGCAATAGGGTGAAATTGTGAAACATCTCGATTGCGAGGGCCTGGTTAATGACCATGCCTGCAGGAGTGCCCAGCGCCTCGGCTACGGCAAGAAGCAGCATCGGCCGCAATCGTTTTCCACCCGCTTCAAGAGTGTAGCGTATAGGTTCATACAATCCCTTGGGCTTTTCGGGATATTTTATCGCTGAAATCTGCTTGTTGATATAATCGACATATTCATTGACTGTATGCATGATATATTGATGTTTGGTGGTGTATTGTCAGAAAATTAGTGATGCTATGGAGTCGGAATTGGCTTTCAGATACTCCTCAAAGCCTTCGATGTATGACACTGAGGCGGCTGAGTCGCCGCTGGAGAAATATTTGTATTCGTTCGCGCGGATATCCAGCAAATAGCCTTCAAACTGAAGTTCCGACATCGACCCGAGCGAGTCGATAAGTGTTTCTGCGTCCTTTTCACCTTGCCGATATGCCTCTTTTTCTGAGGAGCTTTTTCCGCAGGAGATCAACATTACGGCCAAAAGCGCGGTTAATAAATATCTCATAGTAATGTCATTGCTATTTTTTATCAGACGATAATTATGCCATATGTTAATTGTTAATATGTATAATATTATCTGAATGATTTATTGACAGAATTTGTTTTGATAAGTGAGGATGCTTTCAGCAATAAATTTCCCTAAATTTACAGGGACAGCATTGCCAATCATTTGTTCAATTTCACTTTTTGACCCCGTGAATACGAATGATTCTGGAAATGTTTGAATCATGCTTCGTTCGTGAGTTGTTAATGGCCTGATTTCTGCCAAGCTGTCAATAGGATCATTGGGATGTATTTTGTATCCGCTGGGAATCGGTCGATTCACACCTCTGATAGTTGGACTTGGTTCGTTCACGCTGAATATGCCTCTGCGGGCATAACTTCTTGGATGTCGGTAATAATATTCAATGTCTATTTTATTGCCGAAATATTCTTTTATGGTCATTGATTTTGGTGACAGCCGATTATGAATGAATTCTGATATGAAATCATCTGTCTCGTTCAATTTCCCGATTAATATGAAGCGTTTACGTTTTTGCGGAACTTGACAATGCGATGCGTCTAAAATCATTTGCGACAGTCCGTAACTTGCTTTTTTGAATATTTCTCGGGCTTCGAGCAGTTTTCTGGTTTTAGTTATAGTGGCAACATTCTCCATAACAAACCATTCCGGATGTATAGCTGCAACAATATTGGCATAGGAGAGGGTCAAATCCCCTCTTCCGTTATCTTCGTTCCTAAGGCCGGCGCTGCTGAAATCCTGACAAGGAGGACCCCCTATTATGATGTCTGGTAAATACGGTTGTATATGGGTGACCGCTTCATCCACATTGGATAAATCTAATTGATTGATATTATGATTAAAATTGGCGGAATAAACTTTTATTGCCGCACCCCAGTTATCATACGCGGAAACTACATTAATACCCGCTGATTCAAAACCGAGGCTTAGCCCGCCGCATCCGCAAAATAAATCTACAGCTCTCATCTCGTTTGTTCAAAAAAGATCGGGACTATTTACAATGACTGCGTCAAATCTCCTTTCTGGACTTAATAAATTCTGCCCTCCACCCAAAATAATGTTTTTAATTTCATTCTTGTTAATTCTGGGATGGGTCAATTCCGCGCATTTCAAATATTCGTATGATTGTAGCCCGCTGATTGAAAATGCTTTATCGTTGCCTGTGTTATATGAGTGTAGTCTGACGATTCGTTTGTAATCAAATTGCCCGTAAACACAATATTCAAATAGCATGAGATATAACCATATCATTGAACGCATCGGACGATTTATAGTTGTTTGGCTTTCCCTTTTGTTAAAGAGTTGAATGACAGATAAATTACTCCATACGAATACATCGAGACAATCATCTGCTAAGATTGGTTTGCCTCCGATGGTTTTCCATACAGGTTGTACGATAAGGGGAGTTTGTTTTTTATAAAGATATGTGGATATTTTTAATATGGCATCTCTGATTTCGCCATAACGAGGAAATACATCATTTATTTCCTCCCAATGGTTAATATGAATGTCACCGAGTAATTCTTTGAGTTTGGCTCTGCCTTTATTTCCGGAGAACTTATTACAAATGGAACACGCGACAAAATTAATTGTGGGAGGTCTGACAACGATTTCACAGCTATACTTGTCTTCTGTCCGACATTTAGTAGTATTATCTGGGAGTGCGGTTAATTTAATTTCTAATCCGATTAGTGGTGTGTCGGTATCAGAAGACAACATGACTAAATCAATTGATTCCCGTTCGCCGGTATAAAATTTGTCATATGAGGGAAATCCTGATTCGTATAAATAGAATGCGTTTGGTGATTGCGGGTCAATTTGAAATAATTCTGTTCCACTTATATAATCATGTTCAATCTCATTGGCCGCATTTGTTTTAATATATACGGGCTCGAGCCCAATTGAACTCATATATGCGACTAATGAGGCAGGGAAAGAACTGTTAAATTGATTTTTCCCCCAACAATCAGGATTGCTGTAATCTCGGCTGCTGTTATTGTGGTTTTGTGCAAAAAGTGCAGGAGTCTCCATCTGAATTAATTTTATATTTACAAATATACAGTATAAATTACAGACTGGCAAATTGATGGAAATGAGTTATGAAAAATCAAATGGTTGATCCAGATTATAGTATTTAAATTTGATATCTCATAGTAACGTCATTGCTATTTTTGCGCAAGCTTCAGCGTCGGCTAAAGCGTTGTGGTGGTTGTTAAAAGGTATGCCGAGAAAGTCGCATAATGTGGGAAGCGAGTAGCTCCCTATCAATTGACGCGGAATGCTGTGGCGCGCTTTTTGGAGAGTGCATAGAAATCGGTTGTCACACCATGTCAGGCCGTACACCCGATGGGCTTCCTTGAGGCATTTCTCGTCAAAAACTTTATTGTGGGCCACAAACACAGCCTTTTCGGGATGCTTCTCGATGCCGAATTGTTTCATCATCCTCTCCCACACTATGTCAAAGGTCGGAGCGTTTTCGGTGTCCTCTTTGAATATCCCGTGGATATTTTCCGAAAAATGGCGGAAATAGTATTCCGGCTCTGGTTTGACCAATTCGTAAAATTCATCGGCGATCACTCCGTCACTCACTTTTACCGCCCCTAACGCGCATATGCTTGACGGATAGTTGTTGGCGGTTTCCACGTCGATTGCGATGAAATTATCCATTTTGAGTGATTTTGAGAAGGTGTTCTTTTACATTCTCCATGAGCCATCGGGGAGTGGAGGTTGCTCCGCATATGCCGACGCTGTTCACCCCTTCAAGCCACGACGCTTCTATTTCATCCGGGTTTGAGATAAGATAGGTGTTGGTGTTCACCTCATGGCATTCTTCAAACAGAATCTTGCCGTTGCTGCTCTTCTTGCCGCTTACAAACAGGATCAGGTCATGGCCCGCCGCAAATTCGCGCAACCTCGGGACGCGGTTTGCCACCTGTCGGCATATCGTGTCAAAATAGCGGAACTTTGTGTCTGTCGACTTGTGCGATTCTATGGTCGAAATCATCTCCGATAGGCCCTGAAGCGATTTTGTTGTCTGCGAATACAGTACTATGTCGTTGTCATAGTTGAGTTTTGACAGTCCGGCGGCATCCTCGACGACGATCGCTTCCCCGTTGGTTTGCCCCACGAGTCCGTTTACCTCGGCATGTCCCAGTTTGCCGTATATCACGATTGTTTCGTTGGCATTGCGGTTCTCATACGATTCGCGGATTCTTTTCTGAAGGTGAAGCACCACGGGACATGTTGCGTCGATAATGGTTATGTCGTTCTTGCGGGCGGTCTCGTATGTCGAAGGCGGTTCCCCGTGGGCGCGTAACAGCACTTTCACCCCGTGGAGTCTTGCGAGTTCCTCGTGAGTGATGGTTATAAGGCCGCGTTTCTTCAGACGTTCTACTTCATCGCTGTTATGCACTATGTCGCCAAGACAGTAAAGGGTGCCGGTGCGGTCAAGCTCGTCCTCCGCTTTTCTGATGGCCGATACCACTCCGTTGCAGAAGCCCGAATCTTTATCTATCTCGATACGCATCATGCGTGAGTTATGCGGTGAAACATGTCGAGCAGCCATCTGTTCTGCTCTTCGACCGACATTGTTGAATTATCGAGCACGACTGCGTCATCGGCTTTTCGTAACGGACTCTCTTCGCGGGTTTCATCTATATGGTCTCGGTGAGCGACATTGGCAAATACCTCCTCATATGAAGCCGGAATCCCTTTGTCAAGCAGTTCCTGAAGCCGTCGCTGGGCGCGGGTCTCTACCGATGCGGTGACAAATACCTTCATTTCCGCTTCAGGAAAAACAGTCGTGCCTATATCCCTTCCGTCCATCACGATACCTTTGCCTTTGCCGAGTTCCTGTTGTAGGTCTACCAGTTTATGCCTGACTTCGGGAATTACCGATACCTGTGACACATTTGACGATACATCCATTTTGCGAATCAGTTCCTCGACATCTTCACGGTTGAGCAACGTATGTTGTTTGCCGTTGGATTGGACATTAAAGTCAATATTTATTTCCGGAAGCGATTCGATCAGCGCTTCACTGTTCACTTCTCCGTCTTTTACCATCTCCTTGCGCATGGCCCAGAGGGTTACCGCGCGGTACATGGCGCCTGAATCGATATATCTGTAACCTATTTTGGATGCAAGGGCTTTTGCCATTGAGCTTTTGCCTGACGAGGAATACCCGTCGATAGCGATTATGATTTTATTGTGAGACATAGTCGGAATGAGATTTTGAGATAACAAAGATACAACATTACGCTGATACCCTTGAAAAATAAAGTCAATTATTTTAGCTGTTAAAAAGACGGAATGAGTTTCGGAGGGCAAAACGGCGACAAACGGCTGCAAAAATCGGCGTTATAATACCTTGATTTTCAGCTAATAGATTTTAACAAACGAGATTTTCGCCTG
>CAZYXN010000127.1:0-7116 GCA_964651105.1 uncultured Muribaculum sp.
GGCACAAATTATCGCAACCCCTGAAAAATTTTTAATTGGGCGGATTGGGGGGATTAGTCTAATTGATACAGAGTATAGGGCTCTTGTGAAGGGTTCCAAAAATGTCCAACCTGCCAATTTTTATTTTGTCTTTAACGACTTTCATCTTTCGGACGCTTTCGCCTGTGAGTTCTATATAGTGGGCTATGCGGTCGAGTATAGCGTCGGCAACAGTCGGGTCTCCGATTGCGTCATACCAGTTTCCTGCCGGTAACTGCGAGGTGATGATTATTAACTTGCGTTTGTGGCGGTCTTCGATGATGTCAAGAAGCGGTGGATGTTCCTTGACATCTAATATTAGAAAAAGGTCATCGAGGAAGAGTTGCGCTCTTTGACTGCCACAACAGGGGCACAGGAATCCTGTCAGTTGCCGAAACGGGTGTTTATCAAGAAAAATTACCGCTTGTCATCCCGGCCGAAAGGGTGGGCGCTTAGTGGCAGTTTCGCAAGCGGATGATAGTCGCCTTTCAAACCTATGGGCGTGGCATGGCGTATGTCGCTTACGATCTGTATGCAGTTACGGGCTTCGCTGATGCGGAAGCCTTCTCCATCCAGAATTTTCCGGTAGCTCAAGGTATGAAGTTCGGTGAAGCCTGCGCTAAATTCGAACTCGTTTCCGTCGATACGGATTGTCCGGTAAGTCCTCTTTTCTCCCTGCACGGCATTTTCGGGCAGACAGTCGGCGTTGATGCTGAGGAAGTAACGCACGCGCGCTTTTTCAAGTTCCAGATAGCCGGCAACGCGGTCAAAGCTCATCACATGAACGATATTCCGTTTTACCGAACCGAATATCCACTGGAGCATATCGTAAAAATGTACTCCGATATTGGTGGCGATTCCGCCGCTTTTGCTAATGTCGCCCTTCCATGAGGCGTAATACCATTTTCCTCGCGAAGTGATGTAGGTCAGATCTACATCATGGATTTTGTTTTCAGGATCTTCATCAACTTTTTTCTTCAAGGCCACAATCGAGTCATGGAGCCGCAGTTGCAGGATGGTATATGCTTTATGTCCGGTTTCCCTCTCCAGATCCAGCAGATTGTCGATGTTGTCGGGATTGAGTACAAGCGGTTTCTCGCAAATGACATCCGTACCGAGTCGCAGTCCGTAACGGATAAAAGCATCGTGTGTATAGTTTGGTGTACAGATTGACATCCAGTGCAACGGATTGCCGGTCTTCATCCGCTTGGAGCAGAAACTGTCGAATTGCTCGTTCTTTGTAAAGAAGTAGCATTCAGGGAAAGAGCTGTCCAGGCGCCCTACGCTGTCAAAGCAATCATAAGCTACCATGAGATTATTGCCTGTTTCATCTATAGCCTTGATGTGGCGCGGTGCAATGTAACCCGCCACACCGATTAAAGCAAAATTCTTTCCTGCCATTATTTTCTAAGATTCAGTTATTTTTCGAACGATGATTTCTCCGGTAAGATTTTCTGGAAAGCGGCGTTTATCTGTTCTTTTGCCTCTTCATAAGGAGTTTCATCGTTCTCGGTCAAACAAATGATCTTTTTCTTATGCAGTTCGATGATTTTCACTATCTTATCCAAGGAGGTCTCTGATATTACAATATTTATACCGTCTTTGCATACATTCAGCGGGACAAAGTTTCCCTTTGCCAGTTGCCAATAACGCAGTACCCATGGACACACATCGGTGATGTTTCTAAATCGTGAGGCTGTAGTACGAAGCATCACTTCCTCATGACGTTCCCATACTTCCTCAAAAGTGGATTTGAGATAACCTTGCGGCAAGTGATGGCAATAAAAACCGGTAAATTTAGGCCACGGTAATAAAAAGAGTGTGCGCAATAATTTATTTCCCGCTTGAGGGGAAAACCATTTCCAGAAATTCTTGCGCAACATTTCATGTTTTTTAAACGATGAATTTATGACACACAAGTTATTATAATCCTTAGGCGTAAAAGGGACGATAGGAGATATGGTGTTGAATGCCGCCAAGTCACATGGCAGTCCCTTCCTGAAAAATCTTTCCGGCTCAACCTTGTCGATCAGGAAGCAGTCATCATCGAATATAACGAAATGTTCAGATAATTCTTTTATGCGGTGTAAGTTCAGTATTATGGGGCGTGAACTGAATGTCGGCAGATATTCGGACGGAACATAATCCGAATGTTTTATGAACCGCAGTTTGGGCGCATTCAAATTCAACCAGTCGGGTATTTGTCCGCAGGAAACTAAATACACCTTGTTCACCCATGGCGCGAACTTCTCCACGCCACGGAACCAATAACGCAAGTTATCCCAATTACGGTAGCGTTCTGTACGGATGTCATTCATACAATGGTTTTGAGGCAGGTAAGTCTTAAACTCTTTCTGCCATGCCGGGTCATTGCTGTCCACCCAAGTTATCACAAAATCTATTTTATTCATAACGCTTTTTTAAAATATAGAATACAAAAATTATCGAGAGGATATATTGGATCGTAAGGGCGAGGCTGTAAATGACAATGGTATAGTCAACGGAGAAGTTGCAGAAATAGGATATGAAGAGGCTCAACGCTACGATCGCGACACGTGACAATTCGAGCCAGAACAAGAGTTTCTGCTGCTCGAACACATTGAATATGCCATCGCTTATAGGGCTATAAACAAACCTGAATATCAAATAAAGGCACAGATAGCGGGCGTAAATCCCCGATTGGGCCCATTCGGAACCAAAGAAAGTTCTGAATATCCAAGGCCCGAAGCAAATGACAAGCGTGAAAGGGATAATGCTGACTGCAAGCAACCGAATCATTATCCTTACGGTAAGTGCCGCTATCTCCGGGCTGTTTTTTCTTCCTAACAATGCTATTTCGCCGTAAAACGCTTTTCCTACAGATGTACATACAATCCCGACAGGGACGGACAGCATGCTGATCGCCAGACTGATCAGACCGGTGACGCCGGCGCCATATCGCCATGCGAAATAAAGAACAGGAATACTTCCAGAGGCATTTTGAAGTATCTGGGAAGGGAGTCTATATGACGGGAATTCGATATACCGTTTAAGCACAAAACGGATTTTCCCCGTGGTTACCTTTGATGCGTTGTCTTTCAGTCTGCGCCAGTAAGTGCGGATATACAATGTAAGACCTCCGCTTTCTGCAAGTATGTTTCCTATCAGCAAACCGACTACATTAAAATGCAGCAGGCCGAGAACTATTTTGGTCAATGCCCCGATGATTTTCTGAACAACGGTAACTTTCGCTATGATTGAAAAGTCGCGGTAACGGATGGAGTAATAAGACAATGCGTCAGCCAATCCGAAAAATAAAAATGCCACCGGAATGTAATACCATAAGGAATCTATGGCCTCGGAAGAGAATAGTGAAAGAATCGGTGAATGATACAGAAATAAAGCGGTACCGAGAATCACGGTATTGACTGCGAGTATGACGAGACAAGCCGCCAACGCATTTATACCCACAGTCTCATTGGGATGCAATGGAATGGCGACCGTATATTTAAACGTACAGAATGGATAAAACAAGGCACATAATGAAGCAAAGACCGCAAGTATGCCAAAGTCTGAGGACGTGTAAAGACGTGTGACTATCGGCGCTGCCACGAATCCGATGGCACTGCCGATTCCCATTCCCGATATGAGTTTCAGGATGTTTCTGAAGAGTCTATTTTCTAAGCCTGCTTCCATTATCGCTTCGCCTGTCTAAACAAAGTTTTTGATAGCGTTGCAGACTCTATCGATTTCACCCAAAGAGACATAGGGATGAATGGGAAGAGAAAGGACAGTATCGCATAATTGACGTGAGACCGGGCAATCTGCCTCAGGAATGCACTGATTGCTGTACGCTTTCAGGCAATGCACCGGAGTGGGGTAGTAGACCATTGACGGGATTCCTTGCTCTTTAAGGTGTGCCTGCAATCCGTCACGTTCGGTTTTGCTGTTCAGCCTGATGGTATATTGTGCCCAGCTTGACAGGAAGCCGTCAGGGACTACAGGCGTTTCCACAATGTCGGCCAGCCGGGTAGTGTATTCAGCCGCAGCCTTGTTGACAGCCGCGAGTTCACCGGCGAAAGCCCCCAGCTTGACTTGAAGGATGGATGCCTGAATGGTGTCCAGCCGCGAGTTCATTCCTATACGGACATTCTCGTATTTGGAAGTGCCTTTTCCGTGCATACGGTATGAGTCCATCAGCACGGCCCATTCATCGTTGTCGGTGAAACAAGCCCCTCCGTCACCATAGCACCCGAGAGGTTTGCTCGGGAAAAACGAAGTGGTCGATATATCGCCGAACGAACAGTTGCGTTTTCCGTTGACCGCGCCTCCGAATCCTTGTGCTCCGTCTTCAAGTATCAGCAGCCCGTGATTGTCGGCAATTCTGCGGATTGCAGGGTAATTTGCGGGAAGCCCGAACAAGTCAACTGTGATGATGGCTTTCGGAATCACATCCCCTTTCCGAATCGTCGTTTCGATTTTATTTTCAAGGTCAACAAGGTCGATATTGAAAGTTTTGTTGTCCACATCGACAAAAACAGGGGTCGCTCCCTCCAATGAGACCGCTTCTGCCGAGGCAAAGAATGTGAAATCGGGGACGAACACGGCATCTCCCTGTTTGACACCCCATGCTTTCAGGGCAAGCGTCAAGGCATCAGTGCCGCTCGCGCATGATATGCAATGTCTCGTTCCTACATAACCGGCAAGCTGTCTTTCAAGTTCTTTCACCTGAGGCCCCATTATATAGGCGCCTGAAGCCGCCACATCGAGTATGGCTTTGTCTATGCCTGCTTTCAGGACTTGATACTGTTGTTTTAAATCCCTGAATAGCATAGTCAAAGTTTTTTCTTTAGGTACTCTCCGTCAAGTGTATACTCTCTCCCGCACGGGCATTTCAAGGTTTCATCGAGCCGCCGTCCACATTTGCACACCCATCCTATTTGCCTGGCCGGCACACCTGCCATAAGTGCGTAGTCCTTGACATCTTTAGTCACTACGGCACCGGCGGCTACCATTGCGCTGCGACCTACGGTATGTCCGCAGATTATAGTACAGTTCGCCCCTAACGAAGCGCCTTCTTTGATGAGTGTTTTGGCATATACGCCATGTACAGGAAAATGCGCACGCGGAGTCTTTACATTGGTGAAACCCACAGACGGACCGCAAAATACATTGTCTTCGATTTCAACGCCCCCACATATCTGTACATTGTTTTGGATTCTCACGCCATTGCCGATCCTGACATTGTTGTTGACACACACGTTCTGTCCCAAAGAACAGTTGCGTCCTATCGAGGCGCCTGCCTGCACATGGCAGAAGTGCCATATTTTCGTGCCGTCGCCCACGGTAACATGGTCATCGACATAGCTCGACGGATGCACAAAGAATTTCTTGTCTTCCATATCGAATGATTAAAGCAGTTCGATATTGCTCCTGTCGGCAATGTCCTTGGTGACATTCCTCGTGTCGAAAACGGCCTTTGCATGGCGTCTTACAAATTCATAGTCGGCTTTGTGGGGGGGGGTAGTAATAGCCACTAAATCAGCACTTTGTATAACATCTGCCGTTAATTCCTTCACGCCTTCATATATCTTACCGCGATGAAGGAATCTGGGGATATACGGGTCGAAGAATATTGTGTTGGCTCCTTCTGTATGCAACTTGTCAATGATGCGGATTGCAGGAGACTCCCGGTAGTCGTCGATATCCGGCTTGTAAGCGACACCCAGTATAAGTATTCTTGCTCCGTCGAGCGGTTTGCGGAAGCGGCGGTTGAGTATATCTCCGATACGTTTCACGCAGTATTCCGGCATAAAGTCATTGACCTTCGCCGATGCCTCTATTATCGAGAATCGGAAGTCATATTCGCCCGCTTTATAATTCATGTAACATGGATCAACCGGTATGCAGTGACCGCCTACTCCGGGTCCCGGATAGAACGGGACGAACCCGAAAGGCTTGGTCTTTGCCGCCTCTATCACCTCCCATATGCTAATGCCCATCTTATTACAGAAGATGGCAAACTCGTTGATTAGCCCGATATTGACGTTGCGGTAGGAATTTTCCAACATCTTGGCCATTTCCGCCACAGCTGGCGATGAAACCCGGATCACCTTGTTTTGCAATACGGCGGCATACATGGCAGATATAAGCTCGCCGGCGGCAGTCCCTAAGCCGCCTACGACTTTAGTGGTATTCTTGATGTTGTATGTTTTATTGCCCGGATCAATCCGTTCCGGAGAGAACCCAAGATAGAAATCCTCGCCGCATTTCAGGCCCGATGATTCGAGAATAGGTTTCACAATCTCTTCGGTAGTGCCGGGATATGAGGTAGATTCAAGAACCACCATCATCCCCTTGTGGAGATGCCGTGCGATTGATTTTACCGATGATTCCACATGGCTGATATTCGGCCGGCCGTCTGCGTCAAGCGGCGTGGGCACACAAATAGCGATAAAATCAACTTTGCTGATTTTGCTGAAATCTGTCGTTGCGGCAAACATTTTTTCCTCTACAAGCATCTTCATGTCGGAGTCGGCGACATCTCTGATATAGCTGTGTCCTTGATTGACCGAATCGACCTTCTCTTTCTTAACGTCAAAGCCTATGGCCTTAAATCCGGCTTTTGCCACTTCTACAGCCAATGGCAATCCTACATAGCCAAGACCGATAACTCCTGCCACGAGTTTCCGATTGGCAATTTTCTTCAATAGAATTTCTATAATATTATCGCTAAATTTAGTGTAATTCATTTCCCTTTAAATATTTTCGGAGATTGGGCTTGATGACATAGCTCATAAACTGTCGCTTTTGTCTATATTTTAGTTACAGAAAGAATACATAACGCTTTTTTTGCCAACGATGTGTTGTATGCGTTATTGTCTCAATCCGAGTGCAAAATTACAAATTTTCGTTGACGGTCTCTTGTGTTTGATTGATTTTCTTTGCTTCAGACATATAAATAATCCATTTCTATATGAAAGATCTATATGACTCTTGCAAGGAAAATGACTGCATGGTTTCGGATGTGGGATGAATTCGGTAGTGTTTCTTTTAGGACGTTTGTTGCGAACGTCCACATGGGTGGATGATGTGTGTGTCATGGTTGTGTAGTATTAG
>CAZYXN010000128.1:0-7061 GCA_964651105.1 uncultured Muribaculum sp.
TTTTTGAGCGCTAATATACTAAAAATATTAGGTGTGTTTGCGGAGAATCAGATTGAGAAATTACCACTGATGTCGTTATGCTCAATCCGCATTGCTTCTTTTACCCAACAGGTTTAACTTGAAGCAGATACCTCCCGTGAAATGTTTCCCGTTCTGCAAGGTCGCCTGCAAAAACAGGTGTTTCCACAACAAACAGTCCGCGCCGATGTTAATATCGTCACCGGTATATTCTACCATCGCCCGAAGATTCCTGGCAAAAGACGGGCGATAGGTAATGCCGGCTGCTATACCCCGCCATTTGGCATTGAAATCTGAAGTGAAATAACGGTAGGTCAGATGCAGACCAAATTCATGCCGTTTGTACACAACGTGTTTGCTGGCAGCCACGTAATAATTCTGGAAGTAGTCGTTGGCTGGATATTTGCCTTCGGCATAGGATTCGTTCACTTTGCGTCCGGGATCCTGCGCGCCGATGGCGACAGCAGGCCACCATTTTCCCTCTTTAAGCGGGCGTACTTTCAGGTGAAAGTGACGGTCTTTTTTATGATGCCCGACATTGCCGTCATTGTCCTTACCCTTCAGTATGGTACAGACGTATGCTATTTCTATCCAAGAGAAAGGGGTGATGGCCAGAAAATGGTTGGTCGTGTTAAATTTCTCTCCTTCATATTGGTAGGTGTCGGGAAGAAACTCCTTGTTCAAGAAGAAAAAACCGATACGGGCTTCCCCCTCTGTTGCCATTTCTGCCGTGGGCACGTGGATCATGCCTGTTACACCCGAATAATCCTGTGCCAGCAATGCCGGATAGCCACATGCCATAACAAGAAAGCAAATCAATAATCTTTTCATTTCTTGCCTCCTTTCTTCATTGTGAAATCCGGTTTCATGGTGTTGCTTCCCCATTGCAGGTCGTTGCGGTCAAACCAGCCCTCGCGCTCGTTCTCCTCCGGGTCTGTCGTGTACATTTTGTTGGCATAGGCATCCCCCTCCATGCTGTATGTCAGACGGAAATTGGAGGCCGGACGGAAATTGACCGTGCGCCGTTTCCGTTTGTAAGGCGGTATCATCATCACCACCTTAAAACCGGCATTCTTGCCTCCCTCATTGCTGTACTCTCCATATAGCCCCACTGTGCAGTGGTTGAAATGCCGCATAGCTTCAACTATGGCTCCATAGTCTTCATAGAGGAAACGTCCACCCCTCGCGCGGAACTGCGTATTCCATTTGTTCAGATAGACATCGGCTCCAAACAAGGCGGTAACCCGTTTGGGGGTACTTGCCTCCCAGTCCACTGCCATAGAGCAATAGCCGGTTAATCCGGCTTGTGCTTCAAAAGCAAGCCATCGGTTTACCACATACATTCCTTTCAAGTCCAGCCCATACCGTTCCCTGCCGAACAATCCGCCACTTGCCTTCAGAAACCATCGCGAGTCCCAATGGGTTTCCTTGGATAGCACTGCCATGTTCAGCCGCACTTTCTTGTACCGGTCGCCATAGTCGTTATACACCGGCACTAATGCCTGTGCTGCTGCCTGCCATCCTTTGCCCATATTCCATTTTACACCGGGTGTCAGGTTCAGTAGAATCTCATACACTTTTCCATTGTGAAACAAATCCCGGTAATTGAAATCCGCCCCGACAAATAGATCTACCTGACCGGCGGGTATGGACGGCTGTGCAATTATGGATGAATGCCCATAAAAGAGCAGCATGAATAGCAAGATGAACAGTTTCTTGCTTTTTCTCTCGTAAGATCTCATTTTTTCATATATGCTCGTAATTATTTCGATTGTCAATTGATGTCATTGTTCATATCCCAGTCATCTTTCATCGGATGTCTTTTGCCCTGCTTTCTACGAAACACAAGTTTCTCTTCGTCCTTTTAACCCAATGTGAGCCATCCCGGTTTTACTCCAAGATGGCTCACATTGAAACGACACTCGCACAAAGTGACTTTCAGTCTTTCACCAGAAAAAGGTGAAAGGTTTATTTTACCCAATCATTTATTCACATTTTCATTAGTCCGAATATAATCCCCCATGATAAAACGTTGTTTTAGCTTCCGCCTTTACTTAGGTTAAAACAAACATGTCCTTCAAAACATTTGTAGCTTGGCATACAACTTGTCTGGCGATTATTTTTTATCCAAGACCTCATACACGGAATGTTGACTCTTGAATTCCGGTACCATGTCTTTCATTCGTTTCACGATTTCCATGTCGCTTTCCATCACGCTGGCTTTCACCATGTCATTCACTTGCCGACAGGCATCTTCGTAATCATACTCTCGCACAGTAGCGATTTTTATCTTGGGATGGAACGTGGGTCTCGTATTTTCCTTCTCGTTCAACACCTCTTCATAAAGCTTTTCGCCATCGCGCAGGCCTGTGATTTGTATCTCTACATTCTTGGCTCCGCTCAGTTGGATCATCCGTTTGGCCAAGTCGATAATTTTTACAGGATTTCCCATGTCGAACACAAAGATTTCACCACCATTTCCCATGGTGCCCGCTTCCAACACTAATTTGCAGGCTTCGGGTATCAACATGAAATACCGGACGATATCCTTATGCGTAACGGTCACAGGACCTCCATGCTTGATTTGCTCCTTGAACAAAGGGATTACCGAGCCGTTTGAACCCAGCACGTTCCCGAAACGCGTGGTTACGAATTGAGTGATTCCTTTCACTTTGCCATCTTTGATAGCCTTGTCCAGACTCTGCACATAAATTTCACAGATGCGCTTGGAGCATCCCATTACATTTGTCGGGTTCACAGCTTTGTCGGTAGATACCATGACAAACTTCTTCACCCCATACTTGACGGACAAGTCGGCAATGATTCGTGTACCGTCCACATTGTTACGGATGCTCTCACCTGGATTGTTTTCCATCATGGGTACATGCTTGTAAGCCGCTGCATGAAATACATAATCCGGTCGGCTTTCTGCAAAGATTTCCTCCATCCGTTCCTTCATGCAAATGTCACTGACGATGGTCTGCGATTCTATATTCGGCCATTGTTTGGCCATCATTAGTCGGATGTCATGCAAGGGGGTTTCGGCTTGGTCTATAAGAATGAGTCTACGCGGATTAAACTGCACCACCTGCCGTACAATCTCACTGCCGATGCTCCCTGCGGCACCTGTTATCAAGATAACTTTGTCTGTCAGCAATTCCTTCACCGAATCAAGGTTGATTTCTATTTTCTCACGGGGTAGTAAATCCTCAATTTCTACTTCCTTAAGCTGTGTATGGCTCAGATTGCTTTTCCCGTCCCATTCTTGTAGGCCCGAAGTCATATGTATTTTGATGCCTGCCGTCACCAACCGGCTGACCATATCAGGATTGTTCCGGATATCGTCGTTTTTCAATGGAGATACCAACAACACCTTTGCATGGAGCCGTTTCATCTCTTTCACCAAATTCTCGTCATTCGGGTACACCCGTACCCCCATCAAGTATCGGCTGGTCATATCTGACTCGTCCGACACAAATCCGGCAAGGATAAATGCGGATGCATCCTGGTTACGGATGCTTTTGGCCAATCCCACGCCACCGGCTTTCACCCCATAGATGAAGACACGTTTGGCCTGCTTCTGGTGGAAAGCGGAATCATACAGGAATTTCACCAGGACACGCATGGCCCACATCAGCGTGGTAGCCAGCAGGGCAGCAAGTCCGATATCCCTCATGCGTATTTCCATGAGCCAGCGGTCTGAATGGAGCACATATTTCATCCCCATGATCAATGCCAGTCCCGTCAGCATGGCAAATCCTGTCCGCTGCAAATCCACAAAGGAGGAGTAACGGATGATTCCCGAATAGGTATGAAACAACCGAAAACCAATAATATAGAAGAGGAGGTAAAAGCAAAATGCTCCCAGCAAGAGACTAAAATGCTGAAGGGTATTCAATGTTCCGTTGTTGAGCGCATAGACGAAAAAGTCTGCGCCCAGCACAATCAGGCAATCCAAAATGAGAATGACCCAAAACGGAAGTGCCCTCTTGGAAAAATACCAATTAGAAAGGCTTGAAATCATTGGATCATCTGTTTTTATTGGATACTGTTTTTAATCGTTTCTACAATGTACATCACGTCTTGGTCGGTGACGTAGGGTCCGGCTGGCAGGCACAATCCCCTCTTGAACAAACGCTCGGAGGTTCCATCCGTATAACACGGATTCTGCTTGTACACGGGTTGCAGGTGCATCGGCTTCCACAGCGGTCGGGATTCTATCCCTGCCGCATCCAAAGCTATGCGCATGGCTTCTACATTCCTATTTGGCTCGCAATCCGTGTGGGGATTGGAAGCTGCATGGGTCACACCGGCAGCACCTCCCACTGCTCCTTGCACAGTGGTTTCATAAGCATGTTCCTCGCCTTTTACACGGAGGTCAGGGTCAAGTAGGATGGTGCTTAGCCAGTAATTGCTGTCAAAACGAGAGGAAGGATTCTCATGAATCGTGATTCCCTTTACCTCTTTGAACAGCTCTGTGTACAACGCCTGCACATGCCTATGGTGGGTAATGTGCTCATCAAGCACGGTCATTTGGCCTCGCCCTATGCCGGCACAGATGTTGGACATCCGGTAGTTATAGCCAATCTCCTCATGCTGATAGTAAGGATAAGCTTCCCGCGCCTGAGTAGCGTAGAACATGATTTTCCTTTTTGATTCCTCATCCGGGCATATCAATGCGCCGCCGCCGGAGGTGGTGATCATCTTGTTTCCGTTGAAAGAAAGGATGCCATACCGTCCAAAGGTTCCGCAGACTTGTCCGTCATACCGGCTGCCAAATCCTTCGGCTGCATCTTCAATAACCGGAATACCGTATTTGTCAGCTACCGCACAGATTTCCTCTATCATGGCTGGCATACCATACAAGTATACGGGCACAATCGCTTTGGGCTTTTTTCCCGTGACTGCCATTCGGTCAACTATCGCCTTTTCCAAAAGTTTAGGATTCATGTTCCAGGTTAACGGTTCTGAATCCACAAAAACCGGTGTGGCCCCCAAGTACGTGACCGGATGAGCCGAAGCACAGAAAGTAAAGGTTTGCACCAATACTTCATCTCCGGCTTTTACGCCACAAGCGATTAAAGCCAAATGTACAGCCGCCGTGCCAGCAGATAGGGCTACTACTTTCTTGCTCAGTGATTTACCATCAGAATTTTCTTTTCGATTTACAAATCTTTCCAAGTCTTCCTCAAAGCCATTTACATTGGGACCAAGGGGAACTACCCAATTGGTATCAAAAGCTTCCTGAATGAAAGCCTGTTCCTTGCCGCTCATATGGGCAAGGCACAAATAGATACGTTTGTTTGCCATATCAAATGATTTTTATAGTATACAGTTGTGTGGGCATTTGAAAACGATCAAATGCCGATATATTTTTCAGATAAAATTGATTACTTACAAAAAGTCGTCAAGCTTAAGATAATAGTCTTTCCCGCACCAGAATTTTATTCCAAGTAACGGATAATTCTGCAAGGATTGCCAAATGCCAAGACGTGGTCAGGTATGTCTTCCGTGATAACGGAACCGGCTCCTATTATGCACCACTTGCCGATACTTAAGTTCGGAATGACGGTTGTGCCCGCACCTATCCAGCTTCCTTCCCCGACATGGACATTTCCGCAAAGCGTTGCGTGCGGGGAAACATGCACATAGTCCTCTATCACACATTCATGATCCACGGAAGCACCGGTGTTGATGATGCAATGCTTTCCTACCTTTGCGTCTGCTTGGATAATGGCACCTTGCATGACCACAGTACCGTCCCCCATCTTCGCAGTCGGGGAAAGAATGGCTGACGGATGGATGGCTTTTCCATAGGAAGTCTGCAATCTTTCCGCCACCTGTTTCCGAATCTTGTTGTTGCCGATGCTTATGATGAAAGGTGATTCTCCGGTAAATGTATGCCACACTGGATAACTCTGTAGTTTGTCGATATCCGGATTGTCATCTATCAGGCCTTCTACCTGTACACCAGATGTTTCCAGGATGTCAATGATTACCTTGGCATGGCCGCTTGCTCCATATAAATACATATGCGAATCAGTTATTTCCGGTAAAAGGTTCCATCGTAGCAGACGTTTCCGAAGAAATGCCTTCCCGAACCAATACCTTCTTCATAGTTAGTAAGATGATTTTCAGATCTAACAGAAAAGAACAATGGTCTACATACCACACGTCCAATTCAAACTTCTTGCTCCAGCTGATGGCGTTCCGCCCGTGGCATTGCGCCCAACCTGTGATCCCCGGACGTACTTCGTGACGCCTTGCCTGTTCCTTGTTGTATAAGGGCAAGTATTGCACAAGTAGGGGACGTGGTCCAATCAAAGCCATGTCACCTTTCAACACGTTTATCAGCTGTGGCAACTCGTCAATGGAAGTGGAACGGACGAAACGTCCCACTTTGGTCAGTCGTTGTTCATCCGGCAATAGGTTTCCATCGGCATCCCGCTCGTCCGTCATAGTCTTGAATTTGATGACCTTGAAAATTTTGCCGTTTTTCCCCGGACGTTCTTGTGTAAAAAATACTCCGGCACCTTTGTTGGCAAAATGCAGCCAAATCGCAATCAGCAGCAAAAGTGGCGACAGGATGACAAGTGCAAATAAAGTCAGGCAAAAGTCCAGAGTCCGCTTGAGACAATTTCGATACAATTTCATTATTAGCGAATTGCTGTTAGAGATAACGATTGACTATTTGCTTCACTGTTTGAGCGATACACCGTTGATTGGCGGCAAACTCGTCCTCGTTCCAGCCGGATATAGTTGTGATAGTTTGACGCACTTTTCCCACTTCCTCAGACAAATCAATCTTTGTTCCTGTATGTTCCCCAACTTCGCCTTTGAAAGTACGGGAAAGTATGACGGAGGAAGAACCGAGGCGTACATGTTCAGCCAATATCTTTTCTGCTGGAAGCAGCCCGTCTCCAATACGTGCAATCCCACCGAAACCAAAAGGCATATTTCTTTGTTTGCATTTGTCAGCTATGTACTCTACCAGTCCTCCGCTTAAAAGCTCGAACATAAAAGAAAGCCCCATACTAATGTGG
>CAZYXN010000129.1:0-7034 GCA_964651105.1 uncultured Muribaculum sp.
TCTTGAACAGGCTTCCTGCAAATTAACAATCGTTATGAAACACCCTCTTAAAGTCCTCCTTTTGGAAGTTATTCTTGACATCCCCTAATATCGACTTCAATTTTGGCGTCTTCTTTGACGGGATATAAGTGTACAACATTTTGATAAGATCGCTCTCGCTCTTTATTTTCTTATAATATATCCATGCGCTTTTGCTTGAGCTCTGGACTTGAAAATAATTGGAGGGCACCGGGGCTGTTGATTGCACATATAATCCGGGCGTCTTGTAGCATGTTATATTGTCACTTGAATAGCAGACAGTTGAAAGAATAGGAGTTTTACCGACTTTTCGGCGCATTCCGTCCCAAACGTATATCGGACGAAACGTGATACTGTCACCGTTGGAATAAACTACCTTGATAGAGTCTATGTCCTGAACCATATATGAAATCTTTTCCCCTTCGGCAGTTTCACTGACAGATAATTTTTTATTGATTCCGTGTAGGTTACAGCGCAGATACCCCTTGAATACCGTGCTGTCCGAGAGCGTCAGTGTGACTTTGGGATACTCTGTTTTATTTTTGGCTGATGCCGTGACACAGATGGCTGCCAACATAAGGATTAGTGGAATGATAATAGCTCTTTTCATGGCATATTTCGTTTTGAAGTTGACGCAAATATAAAGAGAATAATCGACATTCGATGGGACATTTGTCCCATCGAGGTAAGAAAATCAGCCTTAAATGATATTTTTCTTAAATTTCTTCACTTTCATTAGGAGTAATCGTGTTTTCAGCCTCACGGATGCGGTGTAACTGACGGCGGGATATGCCCAAATAGGAGGCAATCTCCTGAATAGGAAGATTGTGCGTTACTCCCGGATAACGGTCAACAAGCTCATGATATCGTTCGGCAGGGTTTTTTACATGTAAATCAAGATAGCGGCGATAAGCCTCCTGCAACAATTGAGAGGAAGCGTCAGCCACAAAACCGGTATTCCATTCATGTAGATAGCGGCGCAGTTCATCTATAGAGACGCGAAGGATTTCTGAGTCACATCCGGCAACAATCGTGGTCAGACAGGTTTGGTCGAAAAGGAATCCCCGCACATAATCGGTGACCACTTCACCTACAAATGAGAAGCCGGTCACTACTTCCTGTCCCTTTGAATTGTATGCCATATATTTGAAATAGCCCGTCCTGACAATACCGGCATAACGACATGGTTGACCTTGCTGAACAATTGACTCGCCTTTGGCATAGGTGGCGTTAGTGCCATGAACCGCCACATAGTCATTCAGTGCCGACAAGTCAATCCTTGTCAAAAAGTCGTTAATAGTCGCCATGATATTGTTATTTCTTTTTGTTTATGAAAGCGTTACTCAAGCCATAAATGTTGTCCCTTGTCGCTTTTTTCCTTTAAGTTGCCGTGTAATGTCGCTAAGTTACAAATAATAAATGAATAAGCGTGGGAATAAAATCATAATTTTAATGTGATTTGTCGATAATGTTTTTGTGTGATTGTCTATGATTTGGCAGGCTGCCGGTTAATTGCTCGGCATGGTTAGATTAATTCATGAATATTTAGTATTTTTGCATTGACAATGGAAGACTATATCAAAGAACTGAATATACAGCAGCAGGAAGCCGTATTGTATAATGATGGCCCGCAGCTCGTCATAGCCGGGGCCGGCTCCGGCAAGACGCGTGTTTTGACCTATAAGATTGTTCACCTGTTGTGTCATGGATATGAGCCGTGGCGTATTTTGGCATTGACATTTACCAATAAGGCCGCTCGTGAAATGCGTGAGCGTATCAAAAGCGTGGTGGGTGAGTCCACCGCTTCAAAAATATGGATGGGGACTTTTCACTCTATTTTTGCCAGGATTCTTCGCCAGAATGCCGAACGCATCGGTTTCAAAAGCAGTTTTACCATATATGACGCTGCCGATTCCAAATCATTGGTCAAAATGATTATCAAGGATATGGATCTTGATGAGAAAATCTACAAGCCGTCGGTTGTGCTTTCTTCAATCTCGTCTGCTAAAAACGCGTTGATTTCGCCTGAGCGCTATGCGATGGCCCGTGATATTATGGAGGCCGACCGCAGGGCTAAACGCCCTCGTCTGTATGAAATTTATTCGGCATATTGTAACCGGTGTTTTGTTGCCGGGGCGATGGATTTCGATGATTTGTTGTACTATATGAATCTTCTTTTGAGAGATAACCCGGATATTCTCAATCATTATCGCGAATTTTTTCGATATGTGCTTGTCGATGAGTATCAGGACACTAATTTCGCACAGCATGTTATAGTCACGCAGCTTACTCAGGGAAACAATCATTTGTGTGTGGTTGGAGATGACGCTCAAAGTATCTACTCTTTCCGTGGGGCTAATATACGCAATATCCTGGAGCTTAAGCGCAGTTATCCGACATTGCGCACATTCAAGCTCGAACAGAACTATCGCTCAACGCAGACCATCATCAATGCAGCCAATTCGCTGATAGAGAAAAATAGGGAGCAGATTAAAAAAAATGTGTTTTCGCGCAATGACAAAGGCGCCCGCATAGATGTGGTGAAAAGCTATAGCGATTTTGAAGAGGCATATCTTGTGGCCAACCGTATCTCGCAGTTGAAGATGCGGCAGCAGGATAGCTATGACGAATACGCCATATTGTACAGAACCAATGCTCAGTCGCGAACTTTGGAAGAGTCATTGCGCAAGCGCAACATCCCGTATCGCATATATGGCGGACTGTCATTTTATCAGCGTAAAGAAATCAAGGATGCGGTAGCTTATTTCAGGCTCGCCGTGAATCCTGCCGATGACGAGGCGTTGAAACGCATTATAAATGTGCCCGCCAGAGGGATAGGGGAGACTACGGTCAACAAGCTGTTCCGGTGCGCTATCGACAATAAAGTCAGCGCTTGGGATGTGTTGAACAATCCGGGAGAATATAATCCGGGGTTTAATTCCGGCACAGCGAAAAAACTTGCAGGATTTTATGACCTGATAGACGAATTTGTGACAATGAATCTTAACGGCGTTGCCGCAGATGAGCTTGTGCGCCATATTGTGACAAAAACCGGCCTCATGGCAGCATATCTTTCCGACAATACTCCTGAGACAGTGTCTAAACGAGAAAACCTTTCCGAGTTGCTTAACGGTGTGAAGGATTTTGTCGACGGAAAAGTGCAGAGCGGTGAGTCGGATGTGGCATTGAGCGATTTCCTTGGAGAAGTGTCCCTGGCTACCGATCAGGATTCGCAAAGCGATGATGAATCGGCTGTCACCTTAATGACGGTGCATGCCGCCAAGGGTCTTGAGTTCAGTAATGTTTTTATCGTGGGAGCAGAAGAAGAATTATTTCCTGCAGCGATGAGCATGGATTCAGCCGCCGCGATTGAGGAGGAACGCCGGCTCATGTATGTCGCCATTACAAGGGCTAAGATTAATTGCTCTATAAGTTATGCGCGCTCCAGGTTTCGCAACGGTCAGACTATGACATGCCGCCCTTCCCGTTTTATCAAGGATATCAATCCTGTTTATCTCCACATGTCGGATGGAGAGGATTCGACGCGTCCTGAGGGATTCATCAACCCTATGGACAATTACCGCAGCTATGGAAAGACAGAACGCGTCGTGACGTTTTCCCATCCTCTTACCGATAATCGTAAGAACGAGACGGCCAAGAGCTCGCCGGCCGTTGCCGACGGTGAGTCGTTGCATCTTATATCCGAACTCGGCGAAGGCATGACAATCGAGCATTCCCGTTTCGGGCGTGGTGAGATAATAAATGTGGCACATGAGCCGACAGGCGATAAGATTGAAGTCGAATTTGAGAATCTCGGAGTGAAAAAACTGTTATTGAAATTCGCTCGTTTTAAAATCATTGAATGATGAAAATTAATGAACTTCCTACCCCGTTTTATGTGGTGTATGAGGATAAATTGCGTAAAAACCTTGAGTTGATAAGCCGGGTCAAGCGTGAAGCCGGAGTTAATATTATAATGGCTTTCAAGGCCAACGCTCTTTGGCGCAGTTTCCCCATAATCAAGGAATATGTGCGTGATTCTACCGCAAGTTCGCTTAATGAAATGAGACTTGGCAATGAGGAGCTTGGCGGTGAAGTGCATAGCTATTGTCCTGCATATACGCCTGAAACGATCGGCGAATTCATGGACGGCAGTACTCATCTTACATTTAACTCGATAAACCAGTATGAACGTTTCCGGGCCGACATTGAACGCTATAATGCCGCTCCTTCCCGACATCATGTCTCCCCCGGGTTAAGGGTCAATCCCCATTGTTCCGTTATTGAGACCGATCTCTACAATCCTGCATTGCCGGGGTCAAGGTTTGGCGTGACTGCCGACATTATCGGAGATGCTCTTCCGGAGGGTATCGAAGGTCTGCATTTTCATCAGTTGTGTGAATCCTCATCCTATGATTTGGAAAAAGTTCTTGACGCTTTTGAACGACAGTTCTCACGTTATCTCAAGTCAGTCAAGTGGGTGAATATGGGCGGCGGCCATCTTATGACACGAAAGGATTACGATGTTGACCATCTTATAAATCTGCTGAAAAGTTTCAAGAGCCGATATCCGTGGCTTGAGGTGATTCTTGAGCCCGGTAGCGCTTTTACGTGGCAGACCGGTGATTTGATCACTTCCGTAGTGGATGTGGTCGAAAATCAGGGTGTAAAGACCGCAATCATCGACGCGTCATTTGCGTGTCATATGCCTGATTGTCTTGAAATGCCCTATCAGCCGGCCATTGAAGAAAGCGTGGAGTTAGACTGTTCGTTGCCCACTTATCGACTTGGAGGAAATTCATGTCTTAGCGGCGACTATGTCGGAGACTGGTCTTTCAAAGAGCCGTTGCGTATTGGCGACCGCCTGACATTGAAGGATATGAACCATTACACTACAGTAAAGACTACGATGTTCAATGGTTTGAAGCATCCCGATATCGTCATGTGTGATTCCGCCGGCGACTGCCGTTACCTGAGAAGATTTACCTATGAAGATTACAAAAACCGAATGAGCTGATGAAATATTCCGTCATTATCCCCGTCTATAATCGCATTGCCGAGGTTGAGGATTTGTTGAGAAGCCTTGCGCAGCAGACATGTAAAGATTTCGAAGTCATCATCGTGGAGGACGGTTCGTCAGAGCCCTGCGATAAGGTGGTTGAAGAGTATAAGGACAAAGTCGATGTCAAGTATTTTTTTAAAAATAATGAGGGGCGCTCTATTGCGCGCAATTATGGATTGGAGCGGGCGCAGGGAGACTACTTCATCTTCTTTGACTCTGATTGCATCATACCTCCCGTTTATTTCGATCGTCTCAACGAGGAGCTTGATAAAAATCCGGTTGATTGTTTCGGAGGCCCTGACGCGGCCGATGAATCATTCAGTGACGTGCAGAAGGCCATAAATTATTCAATGACCTCATTCCTAACTACGGGAGGAATAAGAGGTGGCTCCGTGCAGCTTGAAAAATTCACGCCGCGCACTTTTAACATGGGATTTTCACGGGCCGTTTATGATACGGTCGGTGGATTTCGGGAAATGTTTTCTGAAGATATCGACATGAGCATGCGCATTAAGAAGGCCGGCTTTTCGATAGCTTTGATTCGCCCTGCGGTAGTTTTCCATAAACGGCGTGTCGATTTCAAGAAATTTTTCCGTCAGGTCTATGTTTTCGGAATGTCTCGAATCACTTTAAAGCTGTTATATCCCGGGTCAATGAAGCTCGTGCATTGCCTCCCGGCTTTTGCAATTATTGCTGCGGCAGTGCTGTTGGCGCTTGCCTTCATTGTGAGCCCGTGGTTTCTTGCTCCCATAGTAGTCTATCTGATAGTCATATTTGTTGCTGCCTACATTACTACCGTCGACCCATGGATTGCTGTGCTGGCGCTTCCGGCGAGTGTGATTCAGATTAGCGGCTATGGACTTGGCTTTATAAAGGCATATGTTACTAAAATCATATTACGTCGCGGCCGTAATATAGAAGAGGAAATTCTGATTAGAAAAGGGAAATAGGAAATATATTTGCTATATTTGCGAATATAGAAAATCAATCCTGTTTTTATATGTCGGAATTACCTTCATCCACAGTTCGTGATTATTTGCTCATTGAAGATTTGGCGGCTGATGACCGTCCCAGGGAAAAAGCCATGCGTAATGGAATACGCTCGCTTTCTAAAGCCGAGCTTATAGCCATCATTTTCGGAAACGGCATGAAAGGCAAGTCAGTGCTTACAATGAGCCAGGAGTTGCTTTCCCGCAATAGGGGGCAGCTTTCCGTGATAGCCCGCAAATCGATAAGGGAGATTATTAAAGACAATCCGGGGATAGGGCCTGCAAAAGCCATATCATTGGCTGCTGCAATCGAGCTTGGCATACGATGTCAGGCTGAGGCGGTGCGTGATATGGTTCAGATTTCAGGCAGTCAGTCGGTATATGAGGCTGTCAGGGGAGAGTTGCAACGTCTCAACCATGAGGAGTTTTGGATTGTGCTGCTCTCCAGAGCCAACAAAATGCTCGATTTTGTCAGGATAAGCAGCGGCGGCACTTCGGCTACAGTGGTAGACCCTAAAATTCTTTACAAAAAGGTGCTGGAATATGGCGATGTGGTGTCGGGAATAATATTGGTGCACAATCACCCCTCAGGCAATCTGCGTCCGAGCGGTGATGATGACCGTTTGACAAAGCAGCTTGCCGAGGCCGGCAAGCTGCTTGATATAAGGGTTCTGGATCATCTGATAATTTCCCCCGTCGATTATTATTCTTATAACGATGATGGGCGTATGCCTTGATTAGAACGCGTAACCGAATCCGAGGTTAAGATAGATAGGGTAGAGGTCAAACGATACCGTCTTAAACGAGGAATTGAAGATATTGTTCAGACCCCATGTCAGATTGGCGTTGACTGAAAGATGGCGGAATGCAAGCCATGACCCTCCCGCTTGCAATCCCCACTGAAATAACCTTATTTCATCTGAAAAGTCATACGTGGCTTCTGAATCGTTTTCAAACACTACTTT
>CAZYXN010000130.1:0-7032 GCA_964651105.1 uncultured Muribaculum sp.
TCAGCCGGGTTTTTGCAAGCAGTTACACGGATTTTCTTGCCGTTAACGATAAGGAGACTCTTTTCCATATCGTAATCTACAGTGCCGTCAAAGTGGCCGTGCATTGTGTCATACTTCAACATGTAAGCCATGTAGTCAACAGGAAGAAGGTCGTTGATAGCTACAACTTCGATGTCATCTCTCTTAGTAGAAGCACGGAAAACAAAACGTCCGATACGGCCAAAACCGTTAATACCTATTTTTGTCATAGTAATTTATAAATTGGGTTATACAATCATCTACCTTAGAATTAATCAGGCTGCAAAATTACTATTTTTTTTTGAATAACACACTTCGCGATACAAAATAAAGGAAAAATTTCTTTAATTTTTACTTATTGTCCGTCTATCAGTGACATTAAACATACTTTGTATTATTACCGGATGTTATATTTTGGTTAAAGATAGAAATTTGTTTAATTTTGCACGATATGAGGAGAATCGAATCAATTGACTAAATATTAATCCAATAATTATGGGAAAATTTTTGACGGAATTTAAAGAATTTGCCATGAAAGGCAATGTCATTGACATGGCTGTCGGTGTAATCATCGGAGGTGCTTTCGGTAAGATTGTTTCTTCATTGGTGAATGACGTTATCATGCCTCTTGTCGGTATTGCTACTGGAGGCCTGGATTTCAAAGAGCATAAATTCATACTTAAGGAGGCTGTTATGAACGGCGAAGAGATTGTCACTCCCGAGGTCGCGATGACATATGGCATGTTCATTCAGAATATCGTTGATTTTCTTATCGTGGCGTTCTGTATTTTTGTTGCTATCCGCACGATGAACAGATTTAAGAAGAAAGTGGAGGAAGCTCCGGCTCCTGAGCCTGCCCCAAGCAAGGAGGAGGTTCTGCTGACGGAGATACGTGATCTTCTCAAGCGGCAGAGTGAGAAAAATTAGCAGGATGTACGCTGATTTATTTTGCAACACGAAAAAAATAAAATAACCATGGCTAAAGTAATTATTATCGGAGCCGGCGGAGTAGGCACTGTTGTTGCCCACAAATGCGCTCAGAATCCCGATGTGTTCACCGAGATAGTGCTTGCCTCTCGTACCAAAAGCAAGTGTGATGCAATCGCAAAGGCGATTGGGAAGCCGAACATAGTGACTGATCGCGTGGATGCTGACAATGTCGACGATCTGGTGGCTCTTTTCCGCCGTCACAATCCGGAACTTGTCATCAATGTGGCTCTTCCTTATCAGGATCTCACTATAATGGACGCATGTCTTGAATGCGGAGTCAATTATCTTGACACTGCCAATTATGAGCCTAAAGATGAAGCCCATTTTGAGTATTCATGGCAGTGGGCCTATCGCGAACGTTTTGAAAAGGCGGGCTTGACCGCGATTTTGGGGTGCGGATTCGATCCAGGAGTGTCAGGCGTGTTTACCGCATATGCGGCCAAGCATTATTTCTCTGAAATGGAATATCTTGACATTGTCGACTGTAATGCAGGCGACCATGGAAAGGCGTTTGCCACAAATTTCAATCCGGAAATCA
Source organism: uncultured Muribaculum sp. (assembly GCA_964651105.1). Taxonomy (GTDB): domain Bacteria; phylum Bacteroidota; class Bacteroidia; order Bacteroidales; family Muribaculaceae; genus Muribaculum. The sequence goes on from CAZYXN010000130.1 coordinate 1,547, forward strand.
ATATCCGGGAAATCACACAGAACGGACGCTATTATAAGGAGGGCGAATGGGTCGTGACCAAGCCTCTTGAGATACATGCCCCGCTTAATTATCCCAACATAGGCTCGCGCGATTCGTACCTGCTGTATCATGAAGAGCTCGAGTCGCTTGTGCTTAATTTTCCCACCATCAAACGCGCTCGTTTCTGGATGACTTTCGGACAAGAATATCTGACCCATCTGCGAGTAATTCAGAATATCGGGATGGCGCGTATTGACGAAGTCGATTATAACGGAACTAAGATTGTGCCGCTGCAATTCCTTAAGGCTGTGTTGCCCAATCCGCAAGACCTCGGCGAGAACTATCATGGCGAGACCTCGATCGGATGCCGCATTTCCGGCAAAGACAAGGATGGAAAGGATTTTACTTATTATATTTATAATAATTGCAGCCATGAGGCTGCCTACAAGGAGACCGGTATGCAGGCTGTCAGCTATACGACAGGCGTTCCTGCGATGACGGGCGCTATGATGTTCCTGACAGGGAAATGGGTAAAACCGGGTGTTCACAATGTGGAAGAGTTTGACCCCGATCCATTCCTTGAGGTTTTGGCCAAGCAAGGCCTTCCCTGGAATGAAGTGTTCAACGGAGACCTTGAGGTTGATAAAGTCGGATAACGACATTCCTGATATATTTAAAAGCATGGATTCCTATCGCGGTTTCCATGCTTTCATTATATAAAATAGGTGGGTCAGTACCGGATAATTTTTATTGCGGTGATTTATATCGACTCTGAAAAAGAGGGTGTGGCGCAGGTTATCCAGCAACACGATGTTGCAGCGATTATCGCAACCGCTCCGAATCCGGAAGCAATATTCCCGCTAATCGGAGGATTGTGCAAGGACGGCGAGCTGATTATAGCAACCGTTTCCGATGAGCCATTGGAGTGGTCGGCAATGGATTTTCTCAAAGGCCTCAACTGTGTAAAATGCACATTCACTGCCATCAACGAGATGGAAGCTACTGTTAAATTCAGCGTACTTACGAATGTACGACCCATGATAGGAACGTGCTCGGGAAGCATACGAGAAAATGATGGCGGCAAAGACACATTTCCGTGCAGTAATAAAAATGTAAAGTCAATGCCCATGAAATCGTTAATCATAAGCTTGATACTGTGTTTCATAGGAATACTGTCAGTAACCGCTCAGTCAGTAAGACTATCAGGGCCTGTGCTGACTGATGAGACCTGCGATATTCTATGCAAAGCGGCGCAGGATAAAAGCCGGGTAATGTGGCTTGACATCAGTTTTGCCATAGCTGATGCAAATGGACTTCCTCGTCTATTCCGCCGATTCGGTGATGCTCTTGTGTTGAGTGCAACGCTTGTTCCTAATAAGGCATATACCGCAGCAATAACCCAGACTGCGACGGAAGACCTTATTCCACTTGTTGCTGATGGCGGTAATTTGATGGGTATGAACACTTGCGACCACCGCATTACCCTTGTTCCGGGTGGCATACCTCTGATTGTTGACGGCAAAGTTGCCGGTGCAATAGGTGTTGGCGGTGGCTCAAAAGAGCAGGATTTGGAAATAGCCAATTTCGTTGTTGACAAGTTCAAAAAGATTGAGACCAATAATATTATAATGGAACTTCTTAAAAATGGCAGGGAAACCTGCCATTTTTTGTGATAAATAATCGTTAGTTTTTATGGTCAAGGTACCCATTATAGATGTCTCCGAATCCGGGCGTCGGCTTATGTCGGGCTTGCTCACGCGGGCCGAAAATTCAGTTTGGAGTATCTGTTTTTATGTTAAAACCGGATTAATCTAAAACAAAACCAATAAAAATATTTGTAAAATTGGAAATATCAAATGTTTTTCTTTAAATTTGCAATTATCTGTAAACTAACTGAAGTAATAATACCGTAAACACAGAAATGTAAATAAAGACCATTCGCGCGTATGCTATGTTTTATATTTAATGAGCTTATCAGTCAGGCTGCCGGAGCTTTGATAATCGGATTGGTTATCACGGTTTTGACAGTAGGGCTTTTGTTTTTGGCAATAAAGGCTTTGGCTGACCGGTCTACATTCTCGCTGGCCGGATATGCTGTCGGAGCTATTTTGTTTCTGTTTCTTTGCTACCATGTGATTCCTGCCTGCGGGGCGGTGGCTTTGAGATGGAAATGCGATGAGATGGAGCAGTGGCTGACTCAGAACGTTATCAATCACATGTCGTTCAGCGATGTTTCGGAGATTACGCCGGAGGAAAGCCGCGAGGTGATTGACGCTCTTGTCGACAATGTGCCTTTGGTCGGAAATTATGTCAATGAGTTGCAGCTTGCGGGAATGAGTGCGGCGGCTATAACTTCAACGGTTGCCGGTCAGATTCGCTCTTCGCTCGATTCATTTGTGTGGAAATCCGTGCTTTGGAGCGTTGCCGGGATTTTGATTGCCGGTGTCATTATATATAAAACATTAAATATTCGGTCTTCAAGGACTACCGGTCGGTATGCGGCTTCGCCGGATAGTGACCGTCGCCGGGCTCCGGTGTCGTCAGGAGGGCGCCGTCGGGCTGTTTCGGGAGGAGGTAGCCTGAGGCGGCGTTGAGTTAAATTGTAAAAAAAATCAATCAATAAATAAAATTAATATGATAAATCACATTCTTGTCGGTCTTGGAGGAACCGGAGGTAAAATCCTTCGTGAGTTCAAGATGCGAATGTTTGAAGAGTATCCCGATGCCAACGAACGGGCCAAAATTCCTGTTGCGTTGCTATATGTGGACACCACGCGTGAAATGATGGGCCTTGGCCGCGAGGATTTCAATGTGCTCGGTCAGGATGCCGGTTTTGCTGAAAACGAATTCCTTAACATCAAGAGTATTGATGTAACCAAGATTATCGATAATATTGACAACTATCCTAAACTTCGCGGCATTGTCGACAATGTGAAGGGTGTGCGTTCTGCTATCGGAAATCTTGGTGAGGCCGCCGGACAGAAACGCCGTGCGGGACGATTGCTCTTCGCTGTCAATGCTGACCGTTATGTGATGGCGTTGCAAAATGCTTACGCTCGTTGCCATGCCGCTAATTCATCAGGCGATTCAACAAAGACAGTCCATATTTTCGCCGGTCTTTCCGGAGGTACCGGTTCCGGCTCGATTATCGATGCCGTGGCTCAGGCGCGCAAGCTTTGGAATGACGCTAAAATTCTTGTATATGCCATGTTGCCTGAGCGTGACCTTCCCAAACCTGACATGGACAAAGGCCGTTATTATCCCAATGCATATGCGGCCATGCGTGAACTTAACGCATTACAGGTAGGAAGCTTCCAGCCTTATGACGTGACCGGCGATGGCGAGCCTATCGATTACCTCGGCATGAAGCCTGCCGCCAAGGGGGTTGCCGACGGTATCTCGGTATATAGCAACCTGAATGAGAATGAATGCACCGTCAATTCGTTTACTGAGCTTCCGCGCATAGTGAGCGATTTCGCTTATTCGCGCATATTCCAGATCCGTCCCGATGTGGAGGAATGCAGTGATATTCTTCGTGCGTATAATTTTGAAAACCTTGACGGCTTTGAGATGGAGAATGACGAACGTCTCTTGCCTGAAGAGGTTGATGCCGACGAGGAATTCCCGAAGACACGCACTTGCAAGATAAGCTCATTCTCAATCAAGCGTATCATCTATCCCGAGATGCGTGTGCTCAAGCACATCACCTATGCGACCGGAGAGGATGTATTGAATCAGCTGAGATACAATCATTGGAGTGACAATCACGGATTCATTAATGAACCGCAGAACAAAGATTACCGCAGTGTTTATCTCGCCGACAAATATATTCAACGTTGGATGCTTGACTTGCCTCATCTGACACTTGAGAAAAAAGTGCTTCCGCTTGATAAGGAGTTCCAGCCATTTAAAGAGGATTGGACTGAGAATATCGAAAATCTTGCCGCTTCCTGTCAGGAAGACAGTTGTCCTCCTGCCGCTATACGCAGCAGTATGAATACTGTATATAACGAGTCATTCCGTGGCAATGGAGTAGAGACTTTTTATAAGATTAAGGCAAAATCGGCAAAAGAGATCGCAAAAGAGATTCGTCGAACTGTTGAACATGAATTGTTTGCAGAATGGCGTAACGGAGATCTCTCAATGACTGACCTCGTGAAGATTGTGTCGATACTTGCTGAATATGTGAGCGACGATCTCAAGAAGCAGATTGATGAGGCTATTGTAAAGAATGATGAGGAATTGTCCAAAAGTTCCAAGACTCTTGATGCGATTATAGACGACTGGGCTAACTCAGGTTTCCTTCGTGGAAAAGTTTTCGGAAAGAAAAACGATTTCTATGCTGAGGCGCGCCTTGAATTGTCCTTCCTTATGACCGCCCGTACCATGAAGGTGGCTCTTGACTTCGCAAAGGATTTGCAACAGCTGCTTAACATGGAGTTCGGGAAGTTTGTTGAGGCAGTGAATTCATTCAACGCGCTTATCAATGAGGCGATAGAGAAAACCGACGAACAACTTGCAGCCCAGAAGAAGAAAAATCCGGGTCTTGAAAATCCGAAAGGCTCTATCATCGAAGTCAGCGAGGATACTGCTATGCTCGAGTTTGAGAAGGATGCTCGTGTCGACAAGAAGATGATGCGCGAGGCTTCGCAACAATTGCGTGAAGCTCTCGTGGGCGACAAGGATTTCATTGATTTCGGTGACTTGCGCGCACGCTTGACAATCGAGGACTTCCTTCACGCTTTTGATGTGCAGTTGTCAAAGAAAATAATCGCCCGTCATGAGGAGCTGCCTGCTTCGGAAACTAAGGTTTTGGGACTTAATATTCTGACCCAGCTTGAACAGAAGCTTGACACAGATCAAAAAATCAATGAGTTTGCGCGCAGTATTATATTGCAGACCGGCCCTTATGTAATTCTTGATGCCGGACAGCTGAGTTTCCAGGTTCGCAATAATGATATAGCGAAAGAGGGCGTAAACCGTAATTTGAAAGAAACTTACATCGCTCTTCCCGATCCTGTGGAAAATCCGGGCCTTGAGGCGTTCGCCAAGAAGCTTGAGAGGGCGTTTGTCAATATGGCTCCTCAGGGAGTAAAAGCCCCGAGAATCCATCTTGGAGGCAGCCGTGACAATGAAATGTTTATCATCTCGATTAATTCGGGTTATCCGATGCGTGCCATCAAGTGGCTTGCCCAGGACAAGAAGAAATATGACCGTTTCATGAATTCCGGCAACAAGGTTACCGACCAGACCAATGCCATCATGCTGCACAGTGAAGGCGAAGGCTCCAATCTGCCCGACATATTCGCTCTTTCCGATAAGGAATGCCGTGAGCTTGATGCCAAGAAGAATCTTAACAAGCCGGCTGAACAACCAGCTCAACCGACCGCTACCGGTACCCCTATGCCCGGCACGCCGGTTCCTCCTCCGATGCCTGGAGGGTCGGTACCGCCTCCCATGCCGGTTGCTGACCCTGTGGTGCAGAT
>CAZYXN010000131.1:0-7005 GCA_964651105.1 uncultured Muribaculum sp.
TGGAATCGACCCTATTTTTTCTTGCACTAAAAAGTTTTATCGGACAGCAATAATTCTTATTAAATCAACACACGCGCCAAGGCAGTTAAAACAATCATAACGCACTCAGCCCAACGGTTTATTGAAACCCCGGTATCAGTATCACAAGATGTAAGCTTGCGGGGATTGTCGCCAATGTAAGGCTTTACAACCTCTTCTCCAAAATAATCATGAGGTCCTCCAAAACGACAATCAAGTATTGATGCAAGAGCTGCTTCAGGCCATCCGCTATTCGGACTTGCATGCGCGGGGCCATATTTCAGTACATTTTTGAAATGAGCCGAATGACCCGAAGAAATCACCATAAGAAACGCTGTAATACGGGCGGGAATATAATTGAGAATATCATCGATTTTTGCCGCAACACATCCAAACTGCAGATAACGATTGTTCTTATAACCAATCATTGAGTCAAGAGTATTAACCATCTTATATGCCATCATACCCGGCAAACCAAGAACCGCATACCAAAACAACGGAGCAATAACACCGTCAGACAGGTTCTCGGCCAACGTTTCAAGAGCGGCCGTCCGAATTTCATTTTCCGAAAGATTTTCAGTATCGCGTCCGACAATCCTTGCGACCTGCTTACGACCCGCCTCAACTGATTCTTCAAGAGCAACCGACACTCCACGCACCTCACGAATTAATGTTGTGCCGGCAAGACAGAAAAACACACCAATGGTTTCAATAATCAACCTAATAACTTCCGGCAATATATCCAACAGAAAAAATGTAGCGAAAAAAACTGACAATATAAGCATTACCGCCATTATCCCCCCCTTTATGGCACGGTACGAACCACGATTCAATCGATGCTCAAAAAAAGAAATGACATTTCCAAAACCAACTATAGGATGGGGCAATCCTGAGGGGTCTCCAAAAATCAGATCCAGAACCCACCCGCCTAAAAGCGGCACTAACGCTATAACATATTCCATTGCGCAATTGCGTTTATTAACAAATTGTTTTCTTCCATTGACTGAACCGAAATCCTAAAATGTCTTTCTGTCAATCCATCAAATGTCGAAGCGTCCCGAATAAGAATGCCAAAACGTTCTATAAGAAATTCTTTTAATTGTGCCGAAGAGCGTGACGGAAGTTCACATACAAAAAAAGGAGTTGAAGAATCGTATGCAGTGATGCCACATTCATTCAATGCCTGTCGCACTCGATTCGCCTCGTTTAAAAGATCGAACAAGGGCAAATTATATGATGACACATTGGCCAAAAGATATTTTCCGGCCTCAATTCCAAGTTGGCTGACATTCCAAGGCATCGCATTTCTCCTCAGTAGACCGATAAGCTTGTCACACCCGATAACGTATCCGACTCTTAACCCGGGCACACCAAACCGCTTTGTAAAAGAATCTATGACAAGCAAGTTGTCAAATTTTATGATTTCAGAAGCCTTGAATGTCGGCTTATCAGTATAAGAAGAATAAGACTGGTCGACAATAAATATTTTTTCAGGATTGTTTTTAAATCTCGAAGCTAACAACTCTTTGGATATAACATCGCCGGTCGGATTATTGGGGTTACAAAGCCATATTATGTCACAATCAAAGATATTTTCCACTATCTTATGACATGACCGCCTACACGAATCGCGATACTCACTGAATGTAGGGCGGCTCTCAATAAAAGAACGACACCCATGAAAACAATCGGCAATACGGTAAATCGCATCAGTCGCTCCGGCAGTCACAATGACATTTTTATCGAATATTTCCAAATATTGAGACAATTCATGTTCGAGAGAATATGGAGCAGGCTCCGGATAAGACGCAATACAGCCAAGCCTGTCAGATAAAAAAGATTTAAGTCCGGCATGATTGAACATGCCATATATATTGCTGCTGAAATTATATTTTATCTTATCTCCGTAAAGATAGGCGTCATCACCATGTCCGTTTATCATTTTCCTCCCATTATTTCATAAAGTTTGTCCATGTCAAGACATTCACGCACTTTGTCGGCTAACATATTGTATTGAGATTCTTTCAGAGCTTTATAATCAGTCGCAATAGTTGGGACAGCATTATCGCGATAAGGCGCAAGCAATAGATTTATCACTTCATCATGGTCAAGCACACCGTGCATATACGTGCCCATACAATGTTCATCGACAATACATCCATCGGTTCCTCCTTCAGAATAATATATCATAGGCTTTACTCTACCATCTGCAATCTCGGTTCTTCCCTGATGAATCTCATAACCTTCCATTTCTTTATTGCAACCGGCCATATGGAATTTTTTCCGCTCGGTAATTTTTATCCTTGTTATAGTTGTTGTCACCGGCAACAGACACAGACCGTTAATATTATTTAAGCCGCCTTCAATATTATCCGGATCGTGAATCTCCGTACCAAGCATCTGATAACCGCCACAAATACCCAATATCGTCTTCCCGCGACGACGTGCGTTCAATATAGCTTTCTCTATGCCGCTATTCCTCACTGCAGTCAAATCGGCAATTGTCGATTTGGTTCCTGGCAGAATCACTATATCAGCTTTTTCAATCTCCTCAGGCATAAATGTAAAATATAGATTTACACCATCACACGAAGCCATTCGGTCAAAGTCCGTAAAATTAGATATATGAGGCAGCTTGACAACAGCTACATTTATAGCGCCCTCCCGAGCAGCTGAATTCATGCCAGACAACGACACCGAATCCTCCGCCTCGATATTGATATCGTTCATATACGGCAGTACTCCGAGAACAGATACCCCGCATATATCCTCTATCATTTTACGTCCGGACTCAAAAAGCTTCATATCTCCACGGAATTTATTGATTATTATCCCCCGAATCAACTTACGGTCTTCCGGTGTTTGCAACATTATCGAGCCGTAAAGCGATGCGAACACTCCACCACGATCAATATCCCCAACCAAAATCACAGCAGCATCAGCATAACGGGCCATTGAGATATTTACCAGGTCAGTTTCTTTCAAGTTCAATTCGGCAATACTACCGGCTCCTTCCATCACAATCGGGTTATAACAGGAAGCCAATCGGTCAAAAGCTTTATGAGCTTCATCCCTTAACATGTCTCTGCCATTTCCATGATAATAAGAATAAGCATCTCTGTTGCCAATCGGTTTACCGTTAAGGACGACTTGTGACATCCGGTCTCCGGAGGGTTTTAACAGAATAGGATTCATATCGGTCACACATTCCAATCCTGCAGCTTCAGCCTGAACTGCCTGCGCCCGTCCAATCTCTCCACCATCAGGCGTGGCAAACGAATTAAGCGCCATATTCTGAGCTTTAAAGGGGGCAGGATGGTATCCATCCTGCAAAAATATCCGACACAATGCCGTAGCAATCAAACTCTTGCCCACATCACTTCCGGTACCGCCCAACATTATCGGCTTTAAACGCTTCATAACATCTTCATTTTTCCACAAAGTTAAGCAATACTCATCAAAATACATCACTTCAGACATCCGTAATCAGGGATTATAGATATCCGGATTGAAGAATGACATTATATCCATAGTATGACGTAGAGCCTCAGATGCAGCCGATCCTGGATTCAATTCAGCAGCACGGCTGTAATCATTGATAGCCTCTCGTCTACGGCCAAGCCTCCAGTTAAGTTTGCCACGTTCAAAATAAGCGTCGGAATTATCATTATCCGCATCAATTATCTTATTTAACTCAACAATAGCTCCGTCTAAATCATTATTCTTAATAAGAGTGAGTATTTTATCGGATAATTCCATAATTATTCTTATTTTTGAAGAGCAAATATAATTACTATGTCACGAATTACATCGCTTATCTTTGGATTTTTTTTAACGACAATATCCGCAGCTGCAGCCATTCCTATGATAACATCATTTGATGCCGTCCAATGCGAAGTAAGCGCTATGCCCTATCCGATACCAAAAGAACTTACCACATATCCCGATTCGCTTAAGCCTATAATGATTAATCATGTAGGGCGCCACGGAGCAAGATTCCCATCTTCGCCAAAACGAACCACCGAAATGAGACGCGCATTGATGCGAGCCGATTCACTTGGAACAATAACTGAAAAAGGACGGCAACTCCTCAATATTGTTAATACAGTAATCGAGCATAGTAATGGACAATGGGGCGCTCTCGATTCACTCGGCATCGCAGAACAGAGAGGCATCGCGTCAAGAATGCATACGAAATACCCGCAACTATTTGATAATGCAGATGTTTATGCATTATCTTCATATGCCCCAAGATGTATAATGAGCATGTATTCATTTACCCATCAATTATCGAGGATGAACAATCATGTGAAAATTTATACCTCGTCAGGGCGTCAAAACTCTCAGCTTATGAGACCTTTTGATATTGACGCCGATTATCTTGATTATAGAAAAGAGGAGCCATATAATGACGCATATGAATCATATTTCCGTTCAATTGTATCTCCCGAACCGGCAAAAAGGGTGCTTGGGGAAAACTATCCGCTTGATAACAAGCGGTTTCAGGATATCACAAAAACCGAGTTCGCAATTCTGGCAGGACTTGGAGCAATGGGCTATGAAGTAGATATAAGATACTTTTTCTCGGATGAGGAAATGAATCGCACATGGGAAGCCAACAATCTCAGCCAATATCTTGAACGCACAGCCAACACATTTTCGTCTATTCCCGCTGAAATAGCATCCGACTTGCTTGAGAATCTCATTTCCACAACCGACGATGTGGTGACCGGCAAATCCGACCATCGAATACAGTTAAGATTCGGGCACGCCGAGACTATTATGCCATTGTTGTCGTTGATGCGTATAAAAGGATGCTACTACCTCACAAACTATTTTGACACAGTCGCATCACATTGGCAAAATTTCTATGTAGTTCCTATGGCCTCCAATCTTCAGATGATATTGTTCCGTTCGACCAAAGGACACATATATGTACGTTTCGATTTAAATGAAGTTCCAATATCTTTGCTCCCGGACTCTGACGACATCTATATTCCTTGGGACAAAGCACGCTCCTATCTGCAAAATTGTCTTCCTCCGTATAGGAATTTATAGCTAGCCATTACGACAACACTCGATCTACCGCATTATGCCATCCGGAGATCAGACATTTAACGTCATCATGCGTACGTGAAGGGAAAAATGTCCGCTCCACTTGCCATTGCCCTCTGATTTCGTCAATATCAGACCAAAATCCGGAAGCCAACCCGGCGAGATATGCCGCTCCAAGAGCTGTGGTCTCGGTTATTTTCGGACGAAGAACTTCCGTATCCAATATGTCACTTTGGAATTGCATGAGCAGATTATTACGAGCCGCGCCTCCGTCCACTTTCAGGTTGGCAAGCGGCAAGCCTGAATCCCGTTCCATCGCACGCACAATATCATATGTCTGAAAAGCTATTCCTTCAAGAGCCGCCCTGGCTATATGAGCGACGGTAGTACGACGACTGATCCCAAATATAGCCCCTTTGGCATATTGATTCCAATATGGAGCGCCTAGACCAGTCAAAGCCGGCACAAAATACACTCCGTCGGAATCAGCCACTGAAGAGGCCAATCTCTCGACATCCGGAGAAGAACTTATACATTTCAATCCGTCACGCAGCCATTGCACAATAGATCCGCCAACAAAAATAGAACCTTCAAGAGCATAACAGACAGGTCTATCCCCTATTTTCCATGCAATGGTCGTAAGTAATTTATTTGAAGATTCAATCGGACGCTCACCACTGTTCATTAATAAAAAACATCCGGTGCCATAAGTGTTTTTAACAGATCCCGGCTCAACACACATCTGCCCGAATAATGCCGCCTGCTGATCACCGGCTATCCCTCCTATCGGCACCTTATGGGCAAAAATTGTCGTAGTCGTATATCCATATATTTCGCTTGATGATTTCACATCAGGCATCATTGACTCCGGGATGTCAAAAAGTCTCAATAATTCCTTATCCCACTCTAAAGTATGAATATTGAACAACATTGTACGTGACGCATTGGTGACATCTGTGACATGGACAGAACCTCTTGTGAGACGCCACACAAGCCACGTGTCAACCGTGCCGAAACGAAGCTTGCCGGCTTCGGCCCTCTTTCTGGCTCCCTGGACATTATCCAAAATCCATTTTATTTTGGTCGCGCTAAAATATGCATCTATCATGAGACCGGTTTTCGCTCGGATAATCTCATCCTTTCCATCGGTCCTAAGTTTATCACAATATCCAGCCGTACGACGGTCTTGCCATACAATCGCATTATAAACAGGCTCATCGGTCTCTACATCCCAAACTATGGTGGTCTCCCGCTGATTTGTAATTCCAATAGCCGTGATATTCTTTCCGTTAATATCGATCTTACTGATTGCTTCAGCAATTACCGAAGCCTGAGAAGCCCATATCTGATGCGGATTATGCTCTACCCAACCCGATTCAGGAAATATTTGCTCAAACTCCCGCTGTGCCACTGAACAAATATTTCCGGCATGGTCAAAGACAATGGCGCGCGAACTACTTGTCCCCTGATCCAATGATAAAATAAACTGTTTCATATCGGAGAAGAATCATGCTCCAATTATAAACCGAGGCATAATTTAAATTATATAAATTCCGGAGTTTTCACTCTACAATTTAAACACACCCCATTAGAAAAAGTTTCACTCTTTTTCAATCAGAGAATCAAATGTATGTTTTCTCCTCACAAAATAACTTACGACAATATCTGGCTTGGAAGGAAGAAGATTGGATTCCGGATGATGCCGGTATTTAACCCTCATACTTCTAAAATCACGATGAGCGCGTAAAACAGCCACCGCATTTTTTATATCAAAGGTCAATACAAATCTCAGCCATGACACAGCATCATAGACACGACGTATAAACAACCTGCGACGACGACAATAGTCCGGAAGATTCTTGTGCAACAACAGAAGATTGTTACGATAATTGAGATAGGTCTTTCGCGGATTGTTAGATGAAAGCGTACCTC
>CAZYXN010000132.1:0-6896 GCA_964651105.1 uncultured Muribaculum sp.
GTGGCTCGCGGAGTTATCAACAATATAGGATATAACCGGAGCGAACTGATGTTTGACGGAAATGCCTGCGGCGTGTTCTCTGCTTTGCACGAACAGAGCGCTGACATCAATCGTGGCGTTGAGCGCGAGAATGCCGAGGAGCAAGGAGCCGGCGACCAGGGCATGATGTTTGGATATGCCTGTGACGAGACTGCCAATTATATGCCTCTTGCTATCGACCTTAGCCACATGTTGCTGCGCGAGCTCTCTGAGATACGCCGCGAAGGCAAGGTGATGACCTATCTTCGTCCCGATGCCAAAAGTCAGGTGACCATCGAATACAACCATATGGGCGAGCCGGTGCGTGTCCATACAATCGTGATTTCAACTCAGCATGATGAATTCGTGTCGGTGTTTGATGCCGGTTCCGTGGAAGAGGCCGACCGCCTCATGCTTGCTCGGATTAAGGAGGATGTGGAAAATATCCTTTTGCCAAGGGTTAAGGAAAAGCTGTCCGATGAGATACGTCGCATGATTGATGACAAGCTTATACTTCACGTCAATCCTACCGGAAAATTTGTGATTGGCGGCCCCCACGGCGACACCGGCCTGACCGGACGCAAGATTGTCGTTGACACTTATGGCGGACGCGGAGCTCATGGCGGCGGCGCTTTCTCTGGAAAAGATCCCTCCAAAGTCGACCGTTCCGCTGCCTATGCGGCGCGACATATTGCCAAAAACCTTGTTGCCGCCGGAGTCGCGCGTGAGGCTCTTGTGCAGGTTGCCTATGCTATCGGTGTGGCCGAGCCGGTAAGTCTCTATGTCAACACTCGAGGCACGGCAAAGGTGGATCTCTCTGATGGCGAGATTTCAGAGCGCGTAAGCAAGCTGTTCGACATGCGCCCTTATGCTATTGAGAAGCGGTTGAAATTACGTGCCCCGATTTATCAGGAGACAGCCGCTTACGGCCATGTGGGGCGTGAGCCGAAAACAGTCACCAAAGTGTTCAATTCTAAATACGAAGGCCAGAAAGTTCTTCAGGTCGAGCTGTTCACATGGGAAAAACTCGATATGGTCGCTCCAATTAAGGAAGCCTTCAACCTCTAAATATTAGAGGTTGGTGCGTGTTGCCATATGTGCCGTTAATCGATAACCACTGGCTTTCTCCGTTATGAACTGGAAACATGTCGCTATTGGCGGCATTTAATGTTAGCCCCGGGCGCGCTGGCCGTAAGGCCTGAGTGCCCGGGGCTATTATTCATCCTTCTGATTGCGCTGCGTAGCTGCGCTTCATCTCATCCGTGCCCGACTATATTTCCGACAATTCCAGCCAACGCATCTCTTTTTCGTCAAGTAGATTCTTAACCTCCTCATACCGTGCCGCTTTCTCTGTGATATCATCTACATTGCCGCTGTTAAAGGCTGCCTCAAGCTCGTTTTTCTCATTGGTCAGCTTCTCGATTTCAACCGTAAGGCTCTCAAATTCTTTCTGTTCCTTGAACGACATTTTCCGTTTTCTGCTTATCTGCTTCTCTTTCTGAGCCGCAGGTTTTTCAATCGCGGAGCTTGCTGACGATTGCTGTGCCTGGGTGGCTGTCCATTCCCGGTAGTCGCTGTATCCTCCCGGAAAATCCTTTATTTTGCCATCACCTTCAAACACGAACAGATGATCGACTATGCTGTCAAGGAAAAATCGGTCATGGCTGATGACTATCAGGCATCCGTTGAAATTCCGTAGATAATCCTCAAGTATGGCGAGAGTTACGATGTCAAGGTCGTTGGTCGGCTCGTCAAGAATGAGGAAGTTAGGTGAACGCATCAGCACTGTTGCCAGATGGAGCCTTGCTTTTTCACCCCCGCTTAGGGTGTGGATATATTTCTGTTGGTCGGCGGGAGTGAACAGGAAATGCGTGAGAAACTGCATCGGCGTGTATCTCACATCTCCGTTTACTACGATATCCTCCGCAAGTTCCGTCACTGCGTCAATCACTTTTTTATTCTCGTCAAATGAGATTCCGTCCTGGCTGTAATATCCGAATTTTACCGTCTCGCCAACATTCCATTCCCCCGAATCGGGCGCTATGATGCCTTGCAGCATTTTGATGAAGGTCGATTTGCCGACACCGTTATGCCCTATGATGCCAAGTTTCTCATAACGGGAGAATGTATAGGTGAAATCGTCAAGAATCACCTTGTCTCCGAATCGTTTGTTCACTCCTTTCGCCTCAAATATTTTTGAACCGATGTATGATGATTTCACGTTAAGGTTCACGTTGTCTTCGCTGAGATTCACTTGCGACCGTTTCTTCAGGTCATAAAATGCGTCGATACGGTATTTGGCCTTTCCGGCGCGGGCCTGAGGTTGACGGCACATCCAGTCCTGCTCTTTCCTAAGGGTGTTCTTGACTTTTGCAAGCTCGGCCGACATCGCTTCGATGCGTTCCTGACGGCGGCGCAGATAGTAGTCGTAGTTGCCGTCATAGGAAAATATCTGTTGGCGGTCAATTTCGATGATTTTGTTTGTCACCCGGTCAAGGAAATATCGGTCATGCGTTACCATCAGTAGGGTCACGCGTGATTTTCTCAGATAACCCTCCATCCATTCGATTGACTGGATGTCAAGGTGGTTTGTCGGCTCGTCGAGTATTATAAGGTCGGGATTGCCAAGTATAACTTTGGCGAGCGCGACTCGCTTGGCTTGTCCTCCTGAAAGCGTGGAGATATGGCTGCCGGGGTCGGTTATGCCGAGTTGTGACAGTTGTCTTACGGCTCTGTCCTGATAATCTGCCTCATATTCGCTCGTTATGTGGCCGGCAGTCATATAATCCATGATGGTCGCCGAGTCGCCGAAATCCGGATTCTGTGCGAGTATTCCTACTCGCAGCCCGTTTCGAAACACGATGTCGCCCGAGTCCTGGCTCTCTTTTCCGGCGATGATATTGAGTAGCGTGGACTTTCCTGTGCCGTTTTTCGCGATTATGCCGATTTTATCTCCTTCATACACTCCGAAAGTCACTTCCGAGAAAAGCAGCCGGTCGCCGTAACTTTTGGTTAGATTGTTAACTTGTAAAAAACTTGTAGCCATAATGCAAAGTTAGCAATTTTTTCCGTCTCTTTGTCTTGGCTTATCTGCCGGTGGGGAATTGTGGCATATAAAAATAGGAACGGACGGCCCGTTGTCGGGTCGTCCGCCTGAATAAATATGTATGCATTAACTCCGTTTAATCATTCACGAGTTCCTCGGCTTTTTCAACTTTGGAGCCTATTTTCTCCTTAAGTTTTCCGATTTCCTGCTCTACTTCACCATAGATATTGCGAACTGTGCGATCGATATCCCGGCGAATCTTGCGCCCTTTCATCGTTGTGCGAGAATATCTTTCTGCATACATTCCGGTAAATGCTCCTACCAGCATACCGAGGATAAAAGTTTGAATGCTACATTTCATGATGTTTAATATTATCTGGTTTTCCATTATAACCAATCATAAACTTCAAAGGTTTACCGGTCACTCCCCTTTTAACGAATGTTAGCGCGCCGGGGCAATTACCCGAAAATTGCTTAAATACAATTGTAGACCCTATGTTAACCGTCAATAATTTTGTACCTTTGCAGGTTAATTGATGAGCGATTTATGGCAGAAAGAAATATACTCGTAAAAGGAGCGCGTGTAAACAACCTTAAAAATATAGATATCGAAATACCCCGCAACAGCCTTGTTGTGATTACAGGAGTCTCTGGTTCGGGAAAATCGTCGCTGGCTTTCGACACCCTGTATGCCGAAGGGCAGCGCCGTTATGTCGAGAGCCTTTCGGCATATGCTCGCCAGTTCCTTGGAAAGATGGCTAAGCCTGAGGTCGATTTCATAAAGGGGCTTCCGCCGGCGATTGCCATTGAACAGAAGGTTATAACCCGCAATCCCAGGTCTACAGTCGGCACTTCCACGGAGATTTATGACTATCTCCGGTTACTTTTTGGGCGTATCGGGAAAACCTGTTCTCCCGTTTCCGGTGAAGAGGTGAAGAAGCACACCATTGAGGATGTTGTTGCTTTGGCGGCTGCTTATCCGGCTGGAACGAGAGCCGCTTTAGTGGCGCCGATATCTCTACCCGAGGGCAGGAAGTTTCAGCAGCAGTTGGAGATATATCTCAAGGGCGGTTATTCGCGTGTCGTTAAAAACAACGAGTTTATGGAAATTGAGGAGCTCCTTTCTGCCGGAAATCTCCCTGATCTTCCCGATGGCTGCGAGCTGTTGATTGACCGTCTGTCGCTTCAGCCCGAAGGCGATGAGCTGAGTCGCCTTGCCGATTCTGCCGAGTCGGCGTTTTTTGAAGGACAGGGCCGCATGAGTGTGCTCGTTTGGGATGAGAATCGCGACGTGCGTCGCCATGATTTTTCAAAGCGTTTTGAGGCCGACGGTATCACCTTTCGGGAGCCGGGCGATCTCATGTTCAATTTCAACAATCCTTACGGAGCCTGCAAGCGATGCGAAGGTTTCGGTAAGATAATCGGTCTTGACCCTGATCTGATTGTGCCCGACAAGACGCGTTCCGTCTACGATGATGCGGTTGTTTGTTGGCGTGGCGATAAGATGAGCGAGTGGAAGCGGGAGCTGATAAGCATGGCGCCTTCGCTTGGATTTCCTGTCCATCGGCCCTATTGCGATTTGACGGAGCAGGAACTTGATATCCTGTGGCATGGGAAGGGCCGTTTTAAAGGTATCGACGGATTTTTCAGGATGATTGAATCCAATCAGTATAAAATCCAGTATCGCGTGATGCTTGCCCGTTATCGCGGTAAGACCGTGTGTCCCGATTGCAAGGGGAGCCGATTGCAGAAAGATGCATCCTATGTTAAAATCAACGGAAAGACTATAACCGAGCTTGTAAAGATGCCAGTAAGCGATTTGAAGCGATGGTTTGACGAACTTGCCCTTGGAGAAAATGAACGGAAGATAGCCTCTCGATTGCTTGTGGAGATTGTCAACCGCATCGGGTTTTTATGTGATGTCGGTCTCGGTTATCTCACTCTCGACCGCCTTTCATCTTCTCTCTCCGGAGGAGAAAGCCAGCGTATCAATCTCGCCACATCGCTTGGAAGCAGTCTTGTTGGCTCATTGTATATACTCGACGAGCCGAGTATAGGATTGCATTCCCGTGACACTTCTAGGCTCATAGAGGTGTTGAGGAAACTTCAGCGTCTCGGCAACACTGTGGTTGTTGTCGAGCATGATGAGGAGATTATGAATGCGTGCGACTATCTTATAGACGTAGGCCCCGACGCAGGTCGTCACGGTGGGGAGATAATATATCAGGGCGCTGTCGGTAATTTGAAAAAGGCATCTGACTCCTATACAGTGAAATACCTGAAAGGCGAGCTGGCTATTCCCGTGCCCGCGCGCCGTCGCAAATGGCGTGATTATATTGAAATAAAGGGCGCGCGTGAACACAACTTGAAAAATATCGACGCGCGTTTTCCTCTTGGCGTTATGACGGTGGTCACAGGTGTCAGCGGCTCCGGAAAATCTACCCTTGTCAGAGATATTTTGTATAAGGCCATGCTGCGCCATCTTGGCGAGGCCGGCGACGCTCCCGGCCTTCACAAGTCTATCGGTGGCGACCTGGCGCGTATTTCCGCGATAGAGTTTGTCGACCAGAATCCCATTGGAAAATCCACGAGAAGCAATCCGGCCACTTATTTGAAGGCGTTTGATGAGATACGCAAGCTCTTTGCCGACCAACAGGCCGCAAAACAGATGGGATTCACTGCCGGATACTTCTCATTCAATTCCGAGGGAGGCCGCTGTGAAGAGTGCAAGGGCGAGGGTTCGATTACGATTGAGATGCAGTTTATGGCCGATATTGTCATTCCATGTGAGGCATGCCATGGCCAGCGGTACAAGCAGGAAGTGCTTGACATAAAATATCGCGGGATGAACATCAACGATGTGCTCAATATGACGGTCAATCAGGCCATTGAGTTTTTTGAAGGAGCAAGTGGAGCTCAGGAGCGCAAGATTGTGCGTCGATTGCAGCCGTTGAAAGATGTCGGGCTTGGATACATCAAATTAGGACAGTCCTCCTCAACGCTTTCCGGCGGTGAGAACCAGCGTGTGAAGCTGGCTTACTTTCTTGCGATGGAAAAGCCCGAGCCTACAATGTTTATTTTCGATGAGCCTACCACCGGACTTCATTTCCATGACATCAACAAACTGATGGATTCTTTTGACCGCCTCATAAATTTGGGACACACGGTTATCATCATCGAGCACAACATGGACGTGATAAAATGCGCCGACCATGTTATTGACATAGGGCCGGAAGGCGGTGACGCCGGAGGTGAGATAGTTGCTGAGGGCACGCCCGAAGAAATTGTCGCTTCAGGAAAAGGCTACACCTCAGCCTACCTCGCCGAGAAACTCCCCTCCCGCTAATCGGTCTTGAAAAAACAGTTGGCAAAAAAAGCCGATAAGCTATGTCATGTCATATCACAAGGTGCCTATTCTGAAAGTAATCCATTTACCGGCCTGTTCATTCATCCGGTGGACTTAGCCTTATACCTGTTCGGTTACGCTGGAATAAGTGGTATTCAGCAAATTGACAAAAATGGGACAATAACTGTTCAAGCATTACTTTCTTACGAAACAGCCAAAGGCTTAATTGAATTATCCGCTTGCTGCCAACAACCAGTTATATATGCATGGTTTTTTGTCAGAAATCAGGGCATTTGCCGACATGGTGGAACATTCCGGCGAAAATATATCTCCATTGTCAAGTATGGACGCCGCATACAAATTACTTTCGTTGCTAAAATGCCCTGATCAGTCCGATTAAAAAATTTTCGAGGGTTGCGATAATTTGTGCCTACTTTGTGTCAAATTATGTATTATCTTTGCTGTCGCTATGAAAAACACTCGAAT
>CAZYXN010000133.1:0-6792 GCA_964651105.1 uncultured Muribaculum sp.
AAAACCTCTCCGTGGAGCGTTATATTATTACTTTTCAAAGAAAACATGGATTTTATGCGAAACAACGGAGAAAATCAATGCTTTCCGACAGTTATTGACCCTAACATAGGTTTTATGTGGGTTAAAAATGTTAAATTTGTAGTCTAAATTTAAATTATGCTCAAAATATGGGAAGACTTGTAGCAATAGTAGGACGTCCCAATGTAGGTAAGTCCACCCTTTTCAATCGCCTCACCCAGACCCGCACGGCAATTGTCGACGATACCGCCGGCACTACACGCGACCGCCAATACGGCAAAGTGGATTGGTGCGGCAAAGAATTCTCGATTGTAGACACAGGAGGTTGGGTGGTAAACTCAGAGGATATCTTCGAAAGCGAAATCAACAAGCAAGTCGAACTTGCCATTGAAGAGGCCGATGTAATACTGTTTGTAGTTGATACGATGAACGGAGTGACAGACCTTGACGACCATGTCGCAAAAATTCTGCGCCGCTCAAAAAAGCCGGTTATCCTGGTGGCTAACAAAGTTGACTCCAACGACTGGATGTATAACGTAGCTGATTTTTACAAACTCGGCCTTGGGGAACCGTTCCCAATATCATCGGCCAACGGCTCAGGCACCGGCGATCTTCTCGATGAAATCGTCAAAGACCTTCCCGCCGACGACACGGAAGAAGAGCATTTAGACGAGATTCCAAAGTTTGCCATCGTAGGCCGTCCCAATGCCGGCAAATCCTCGATAATCAACGCCTTTATCGGCGAAGACCGGAATATCGTGACAAATATAGCCGGGACAACCCGAGATTCGATTTATACTCGGTATGAAAAATTCGGTTTTGATTTCTATCTTGTCGACACCGCAGGAATACGTAAAAAAGCCAAAGTAAACGAAAACATAGAGTATTATTCCGTCATCCGTTCCATTCGCGCCATTGAGGCATCAGACGTGTGCATACTCATGATTGACGCAACTCTCGGAATTGAAAGCCAGGATGTAAGTATTTTCTCTCTCATACAGAGGAACAAGAAAGGGCTTGTGGTGTGCGTCAACAAATGGGACTTGGTAGAAGATAAATCCACTAAGGCTATAAAATTCTTTGAAGACGCTATCCGCCGACGTTTCGCGCCTTTTACGGATTTTCCGATCATATTCACCTCAGCCCTGACAAAACAAAGAATATACAAAGTAATCGAAACGGCTGTCGACGTATACAAAAACCGAGAAAGAATCGTGCCTACATCGCAGCTTAACACATATATGCAGGAGGTCATCGGGGCATATCCCCCTCCGGCCAATAAAGGTAAATATATAAAAATAAAATACGTGACCATGCTTAAGGAGCAGGCTATCCCAACATTCATTTTCTTCTGCAACCTACCCCAGTGGGTCAAAGAACCCTACAGAAGATATCTTGAAAACAAGATACGCGAAAAATGGGATTTCTCAGGCACTCCTATCAACGTGTTCATGCGTGAAAAATAATAAAGTTAATTGCAGATGAAAACATTTGAAGAGCTTGGAGTAAGACCAGATTTGCTTCATGCCATTAAGGATATGGGCTTCGAAAATCCGATGCCTGTACAAGAAAAAGTCATTCCTCATCTTCTGAATGAGGACGGAGATGTGGTAGCCCTCGCACAGACCGGCACAGGAAAAACAGCGGCATTCGGACTGCCAGTACTTCAGCGTATTGACACCAAAAGAGTCGTGCCGCAGGCTTTAATCATAGCTCCGACACGCGAATTATGCCTGCAAATCGGCAGCGACCTATCGGACTTCTCCAAATACACTCCCGACCTGAATGTACTTCCGGTATACGGAGGCTCAAGCATAGAGAGCCAGATACGCACCCTCAGAAAAGGCGTTCATGTGATTGTTGCCACCCCGGGACGACTCATGGATCTTATAAAACGCGGAGTGGTAAAACTCGACGACGTGCATACCGTGATTCTCGATGAAGCCGACGAGATGCTGAACATGGGTTTTGTGGATGACATCAACGATATTCTGAGCCATGTTCCAGAAGACAGAAAAATGCTACTTTTCTCGGCGACGATGCCACCGGAAATTGCCAAGATAGCGGCAAAATACATGAAGAGTCCGGAAGAATTTGTAATCGGAACCAAAAATACGGGAGCCGAGAATGTACGCCATATCTACTATATGGTACATGCTAAAGACAAGTATCTAGCCCTCAAACGCATAGCCGACGACAATCCCAACATATACGGCATCATCTTCTGCCGTACCAGAAAAGAGACTCAGGAGATAGCCGACAAACTGATTCAGGACGGATATAACGCCGATTCACTGCACGGAGAACTGTCACAAGCACAGCGCGACATGGTCATGAAGAAATTCCGCGACAGAGTGTTAAGGCTGCTCGTAGCGACAGATGTCGCCGCACGAGGTCTTGATGTCAGCGACCTAACGCATGTCATCAACTACGGACTTCCCGACGATATAGCGACTTACACCCATCGCTCGGGACGTACGGGACGTGCCGGAAAAACCGGCATATCAATCGCCATCATACATTCACGCGAACGCGGAAAGCTGAAGGATATCGAAAAGCGTATCGGCAAGACTTTTGAACGTCAGGAGGTGCCGACACCGGAGCATATCATAGAGAAACAGCTCTACAATCTTGCCGACAAGCTTGAAAAAGTAAAAGTCGACGATGAAGAGATAGCAAAATACCTCCCGGGCGTAAGCCGCAAGCTGTCATGGCTTTCGGAAGAAGATTTGCTGAAAAGAGTAGTGTCGCTGGAATTCAACCGTCTGCTCGATTATTATAAAGACGCTCCCACAATCGACTTCATTGATGACAAGCCCCAGAAAAAAGAACGCAAAAACATAAAAGCACCGAAGACCGCCGCAGAAAAAGACCGCCGCACGGCCGACAGAGGAATGGAGCGAATATATGTAAACGCAGGCAAAAACGACGGATTTTTCGCAGGCAATCTTATCGATATCCTCAATCATGCAATCCACGGCCAGCGTGTCGATGTAGGACGTATCGATCTAATGCCCGGATACTCGCTGTTTGATGTCAAAAAAGCCGACGCTCGCCGCGTGGTAGAGGGCCTTACGGGAGTTGATTTTGTCGGACATAAACTACATGCAGAAATCGCCGACCCGGAAAAAGACTATTCCCGAGCCTCATCAAGAAGAAAAAAAGAGCGTCAAGATAGCGGGAAAAAAGAAAAAAACGGTAACTTTGAGAAGTTTATGAAAAAAGGGAAATCATCAGGTTCCCGCCAAAGAAAAAGATAAGCTTATGAAAGCGACAAAAGCCATTATGTCGGCACTGCTCACGGTCGCACTGTTCGTACCCGAGGCTAATGCCCAACTTACAGCATCAAAAGCATTTGCCGATGCTCCCGCCTCAGTATTTCCTCTCCTCAACCGCAACGCTCGCCTTGACATGATCGACTATTTCAACGGCGGTATGTCGACGGCCTCGACCAACGCGTTGCAAGGCAAATCACGCATCACCGCCATCGCCCCCGATGACATGAAAATCGCAATGACCGATGCGTCATCATATCAGCTCTCTATCCTGCCGACATCCAATGACACAATAATCGCATTAATCCAGACTGTCGCCACACCGGCCCATGACAGCCATATAACTTTCTATTCGCGCAACTGGACTCCGATATCGGACAATCTGTTTACCGCCCCCTCGTTAAATGACTGGCTTACTCCGGCAGCAAAAAAGAGTGGCGCCGATGTAAGTTCAATGATTCCGTTCATGCTCGCCGAATATGTGTATGACCCGCAAAAACGTACGCTGACATTGACCAATAATCTCAGCGAATTTCTGTCGCCTGACGTTTACTCACTCGTAGGTCAGGATTTGCGGCCCTATATCATCTACCAGTGGGACGGCAAACGCATGAATCTAACCAAGTAACAATACGTGGAAGCAAAACCGGTCACACTGCTTCAACTAAATAAGTATGTGGCATCGCTTGTTATGACGCCGGAAACCCAGAACGTATGGGTTACCGCCGAATTAAGCGATGTCGCCGTACGCGGCGGCCACTGCTACATGGAGCTGCTCCAGAAAAACGAATCTACGGGAGCAACCGAAGCCAAAGCCCGAGCCGCGATATGGGCGAATGTCTATGCGCGTATCCGCACTGAATTTCTACATGCTACAGGACAAGAATTTGCCTCCGGCATGAAAGTGATGGTACGCGCTTCAGTTTCAATGCACCCTGTATACGGCCTATCGCTTGTGGTAAACGCGGTTAATCCAGCATACACTATGGGCGACCTTATACGCCGCCGCAACGAAATGCTCGCACGCCTTAAAACCGAAGGCATCATAGACCTAAACCGGAGCCTGCGGTGGGAAAATCCGTTATTACGTATCGCAATAATTTCAGCCGAGGGGGCTGCCGGATACGGAGATTTCATGAATCAACTCGGAGCTAATCCGATGAGACTTAGATTCACCACCAAGCTTTTCCCGGCGATAATGCAGGGTGAACGCGCGGCTGCATCGGTTATATCCGCTTTAGACGCTGTCAATGCGGATATCGGCAACTGGGACTGCGTCGTGATCATAAGAGGAGGAGGAGCCACAAGCGACCTCATGGGATTTGAGAACTATGACCTTGCTGCCAACGTAGCCCAATTTCCTCTCCCGGTGATTGTCGGCATAGGCCACGAACGCGATGTCACAATTCTCGACTATGTGGCATGCATCAGAGTCAAGACACCTACCGCAGCAGCAGAATGGCTATTGTCCAAAGGGAAAGAACTAATCGATGAACTTGAGAGGCTAAGCCTGGAAATACACCGTGCCGTTACCGACCGTATCTCGGGATGCAAGGAACAGCTTGGCATAATCGAAGGGCGACTTCCGGGATTGCCGCAAGCTGCCATCGACCGGGCATCGGCACGTCTTGACCGCTGCACGCTTGGACTTCAAAAGATATCATCGGCGCGTATACTTCCTCAACTCTCCAAAATGCAGTCAATAGAAACATCTATCGCAGTAGCCGTGCCCAATATAATAAAAAGACATGAGGTGAAACTTGACAATATCGGCACTCTGATTGAGACGCTATCGCCAGCAGCCACTCTGAAACGCGGTTACTCAATAACCCGTTACAATGGCCGCGCAACCACTTCACCCGACGAAATCCCGCAAGGAGCCGCAATAGTCACAACCGTGGCTCATGGCACAATCAACTCAATAAAGCAATAGAAACACAACGATGGAAAACCAGCCTAAATTCACTCCTGTAGCCGACATGACCTACAATCAGGCAGTCGCAGAACTTGAAGAGATAATACGCCGTATGCAGAGCGACACGCTTGACATAGATCAACTTGCCGCATATACACGACGGGCTACAGAATTGCTCGCCGAATGCCGCCGCCGGCTCACCGCAACCGACGAGGAATTAAAATCGATAATAGCTCGATAACACTAATCTTCAAGCAATCCTGGCCGCAGACGTTTAGTGCGTTCTATCGCCTGCTCATGCTTCCACGCGTCAATCTTTGCCTCATGTCCCGACAACAAGATGTCAGGCACTTTCCATCCTTTGTATTCCGCCGGACGCGTATACACAGGCGGCGCCAACAGATTGTCCTGAAAAGAATCGCTCAAAGCGCTCTGTTCATCGCCAATAGCTCCCGGAATAAGACGCACAATGGCATCCGTGATCACTATCGCAGGAATCTCTCCTCCGGTCAACACATAGTCACCAATCGTAATCTCACGCGTGATGAGATGTTCTCTTATCCGATAGTCGACGCCTTTGTAATGACCGCAAAGTATGATAATATTCTCAAGCAACGACAAACTGTTGGCCATTGGCTGCGTAAGCTGCTCGCCATCAGGCGACGTGAAAATCACCTCATCATAATCACGCCGGCTTTTCAAATCGGAAATGGCCCTGTCGACAGGCTCAATCTGCATCACCATTCCAGCTTCGCCACCGAAAGGATAATCATCGACTTTACGATGCTTGTTGGTAGTATAATCACGCAGATTATGCACTACAATATCAACCAAGCCTTTATCACGGGCACGCTTCAAAATAGAACAATTGAGCGGAGACTCAAGCATTTCGGGAAGTACGGTCAGAATATCTATGCGCATGAGAATCTTAATTAAATCTGTCACAAAGATAATCAATTCCCGCCAATCCACCTAACAAGCCATCCGCAGCCTAATCCCGCCACATCAAAAAGCATATAAAAAAGACTAATAAAGAAAAATTTCCGTATTTTAGCTTTTTGATTTAAAAAAAGTCGCTAACTTTGCAAACGGTACAATAGATATTTGCGTTTAGTGAATATAATCAAGGTATAGGATTTTTATAATTACTCAATAACTAAATGTCTGACAAAATGAGCAAAATTGATTTGACCCAGTACGGGATTACCGGAACTACCGAAGTAATCTACAATCCCTCTTACGAGGAGCTCTTCAAAGAAGAAACTCTTCCTTCTCTTGAAGGTTTTGAAAAAGGAGTAGTAACCGAACTTGGCGCTGTCAACGTAATGACCGGCGTTTACACCGGACGTTCTCCAAAAGATAAATTCATTGTCCTTGACGACAAGTCAAAGGACACCATCTGGTGGACAACCGAAGAATATAAAAACGACAATAAGCCTGTAACCGAATCAACCTGGAAGGCTGTAAAGGAAATCGCCGTAAAGGAACTTTCCAATAAGAAACTTTATGTCGTAGACCGTTTCTGCGGAGCCAACAAGGACACCCGCATGGCCGTACGCTTCATCATGGAAGTAGCATGGCAGG
>CAZYXN010000134.1:0-6742 GCA_964651105.1 uncultured Muribaculum sp.
CTACGCGAGGAGCAAGCATGGCGCAGTTTAAGGTGGGATACTACCTTTATGCGATTTTGTTTCTGATGTTTGATGTTGAGACTGTATTCCTCTATCCATGGGCAGTTAATGTTCGTTCGCTTGGTGTCGACGGATTGCTCTGTATAGCGGTGTTTTTCGGAATTTTAGTGTTGGGCTTGTGTTATGCCTGGCGGAAAGGAGCTCTTGAATGGAAGTAACAGCTCAGGGAATGCCTTATTCCGAATGGAAAGACAATGAATACATTGAATCGTTGGTGAAAGAGTTGAAGGACAATGGCACAAATGTCATTGTCGGCACTCTTGACAATGTAATAAACTGGGGGCGCAGTAACTCTTTATGGCCGCTCACTTTCGCCACCAGTTGTTGCGGTATAGAATTTATATCGCTTGGAGCGGCGCGTTATGACATGGCGCGCTTTGGCTGGGAAGTTGCCCGCGCTTCGCCTCGACAGGCCGACTTCATGATGGTCGCTGGAACTATCGTACATCGCATGGCTCCGGTCGTGCGTCGCCTTTATGATCAGCTTGCCGAACCTAAATATGTGATTGCTTGTGGCGGTTGCGCTATATCGGGGGGGCCTTTCAAGAATTCATATCACGTAGTCAAGGGGGTTGAGGAAATAATCCCTGTCGATGTATATGTGCCCGGCTGTCCGCCGCGTCCTGAGGCCATGATTTACGGTATAATGCAATTGTCCCGAAAGATTAAAGTTGAAAAGTTTTTTGGCGGTGTGAATCGTCAGGAAAAACGTGCGGAATTTCTGGCCGTCCATCCTGAGGAGGAACTTGATAACAGTAATAAGTAGAATTAACGCTCCAGTATATAATAACTATGGCAAATGTTAAGGAAAAGATAGCCGCTTTATTTCCCGACGCAACTTTTGAGGACGGGGAATGGATGACGGTGTGTATTCCCGACAACAAATGGCACAGCCTCGCCAAAACATTGAAAGAGGATCCTGAGCTGCATTTTGATTATCTTGTGGCTCTGATTGGTATGGATTGGACTGAGACTCTCGGCTGCATGTACTATTTTACTTCGACAGTGCATGATATTCATGTTTCAGTGAAAGTTGGCACAGATGACAGAGAAAACCCGATGCTTCATTCTATTTCCGACCTTTGGGCGGTAGCTAATCTTTATGAGCGTGAAGTCTATGACTATTTCGGGATAAAGTTCATCAATCACCCGGATATGCGTCGTCTGTTCCTGAGAAACGATTGGGTCGGTTACCCTCTTCGTAAAGATTATGACGACTCTCCTAATGTGAATCCGGTGCGGCTTGACCATGAGGCTGTCGAAGACACTACTGTAAGTTATGTGGAAGAACCTGATGGCAAAATCGTAAAAAAGGAGGTGACGATATTCAAACCGGAAGATTTTGTTGTAAATATCGGCCCGCAGCATCCGGCCACTCACGGTGTGTTGCGTTTCCGCACCGCAGTCGATGGCGAGACGATAAAGAAAATCGACCTGTATCTTGGTTATATACATCGCGGAATCGAGAAATTGGGTGAGGGACTGGGATATCCTCAGAATCTTCATTTTACTGACCGCCTTGATTATCTTTCCGCCCAGCAGAACCGTCATTGTCTCTGTATGTGTATCGAGAAAGCTCTCGGAATCGAGGTGCCTCGCCGCGCGCAAGTGATTCGTGTGCTGATGGATGAGTTAATGCGTATCTCATCGCACTTGTTGTTTATGGGCACATTCTGTATGGACCTTGGCGCGACGACAATGTTGTTTTATACCCTTCGTGAGCGTGAGACGATATTGAACATATTTGAAAAGACTTGTGGCGCCCGAATGACTTTCAATTACAATTGCATCGGCGGTGTGATGGAGGATCTTGATGCCGACTTTGTAAAGGATGTGAAACATCTCCTTGAAATTATGCCCGGCGCGATAAAAGAATATAATACAGTGTTTACCGGTAATGTCATTGCCCATAATCGTATGATAGGAGTGGGTAAGCTGACTAAGGGCGACGCTATTTCTTATGGTGTTACCGGCCCTGCCGGACGTGCTTCGGGATGGGCTTGTGATGTGCGCAAGACTACACCTTACGGTATTTACGGCGAGCTTGATTTTGACGAAGTCGTGCTTGAAGAAGGAGATTGCATGGCGCGTTTTGTCGCCCGTGTAGAAGAGATCAAACAATCATGCCGCATCATAGAGCAGCTTATAGACAAGATTCCGGAAGGGGATATTTGCGCTAAAGTGCCTAAGGTGATTAAACTGCCAGAAGGCCATTGGTTCCAGCAGGTTGAGGCAAGCCGTGGAGCTTTTGGCGTTTATATCGAGAGTCGTGGCGCCAATACTCCCTGGCGCGTTAAATACAACTCTCCGTGTATGAATCTTGCCGGTGTTGTCGATCACATCACCAGAGGTGGAAAAATTGCCGATTTGATAACTATTGGAGGCACGCTTGACTATGTCGTGCCTGATATTGACAGATAACAACGAGTAAACCGATATGTACGATTTATCAAAAGGAGCCGACTGGCTCAATCAATGGCTTAACGGTTTTTGCGCGCCCTGGGTATCAGTGGTGATTGAGTGTTTGCTAATTGGTGTAGTTCTTTTGTTGGCCTACGCGCTGTTGGCATTGTTCTATATTTATTTTGAGCGTAAGGTCTGCGCCGCATTCCAATGCCGTCTCGGTCCTAACCGAGTAGGTCCTGCCGGTATTTTCCAAAGTGTTGCGGATATGTTCAAGATTCTTATCAAGGAGCTGATCTCCTTGAAGCATACCGACAAATTCCTGTTTGCCCTCGCTCCATATCTTGTGATTATAGCTTCAATGCTGTGTTTTGCCGTGTTGCCTTGGGGTAATGGCCTCCAAATCATAGATTTCAACATCGGAATCTTCTTCCTTGTAGCCGTTTCTTCAATCGGAGTGTTGGGTATACTGCTCGCAGGATGGTCAAGTAACAATAAGTTTACGTTGATTGGAGCGTTGCGTTCCGGAGCTCAGATGATAAGCTATGAACTGTCAATCGGATTGTCGGTCATAACGATGGTGGCATTTGCCGGTTCAATGTCAATCACTGATATCTGCATGGCTCAGAAAGATGTTTGGTTTATTGTTTCAGGACATATTCCTGCCATTATTGCTTTTATCATATATATTATCGCCGGAACTGCGGAAACCAACCGAGGCCCGTTTGACCTTCCCGAGGCGGAGAGCGAGTTGACTGCCGGTTACCATACGGAATATTCCGGTATACATTTCGGATTCTTCTATTTGGCGGAATATCTTAATCTCTTCATTGTGGCCGGTGTTGCGTCGCTGCTGTTTTTTGGAGGGTGGATGCCTCTTCATATCCCCGGATGGGATGCGTTCAATAATGTGATGGATTACATTCCATCTGTAATATGGTTCATTGCCAAGGCTGTGATTTTGTCATTTGTGATTATCTGGTTCAAATGGACATTTCCTCGTCTTCGCATCGATCAGCTCCTTAGCCTTGAATGGAAGTATCTTCTTCCTATAAATTTAGCCAACCTGGTGCTTATGGTGATTGTAATCTGCTACGGATTGCATTTCTGAAGTGCCCCAATTAAATAATTCTAATATCTGATTCTCTACAAGATGAGCGATAAATTCGGAAAAGTAAGTCAGGTTATCGGTCCGGTAGTGGACGTGACTTTCGATGGCAAGGATAATGTTATCCCGCCTATTTACACGGCTCTTAAAGTTGACCGTCCCGACGGTCAGGAACTAATCCTTGAGGTGGAACAGCACATAGGTGAAGATACTGTGCGTTGTGTTGCGATGGAGAGTACCGACGGTATTCGCCGTGGACTTCCTGTTGAAAACCTTGGTCGTCCGATTGCAGTGCCTACCGGCGAACAGGTCAAAGGACGTCTGCTGAATGTCATCGGTGAAGCGATTGATCATTTGCCGCAACTTAAGCGTGACGATTTACGTCCGATTCATCAGCCGGCTCCAGCTTTCGATGATTTGACTATCGGCACCGAGATTCTTTTTACCGGTATTAAGGTGATTGACCTGCTTGAGCCATACAGTAAGGGTGGTAAAATCGGTCTGTTCGGAGGCGCCGGTGTTGGAAAGACCGTGCTCATCATGGAGCTTATCAATAATATCGCTAAAGGACATAACGGTTTCTCTGTATTTACTGGTGTGGGTGAGCGTACTCGTGAGGGTAATGACCTTCTCCGCGAAATGATTGAGAGCGGCGTTATGAAATACGGCAAAAAATTCAGCGATGGAATGGAAAAAGGCGAATGGAATCTTGCTGATGTAAATATGGAAGATGTCGCCAATTCTCAGGCTACGCTTGTGTTTGGCCAGATGAACGAGCCTCCTGGCGCCCGTCTGCGTGTCGCTCTTTCCGGACTTACCGTTGCCGAACAGTTCCGTGATCAGGATGGCGGCGGCAAAGAGATTCTTCTGTTCATCGATAATATTTTCCGTTTCACCCAGGCAGGATCGGAAGTGTCGGCTCTTCTTGGCCGTATGCCTTCGGCTGTAGGATATCAGCCCACTCTTGCTTCAGAAATGGGAGCTTTACAGGAACGAATCACTTCGACCAAACAAGGTTCTATCACTTCTGTACAGGCTATCTATGTGCCTGCCGATGACTTGACTGACCCGGCTCCGGCTACGACATTCAGCTTCCTGGATGCGACTACCGTGCTTAGCCGAAAGATTGCCGAGCTTGGAATCTATCCGGCTGTTGACCCGTTGGAGTCAACATCGCGTATTCTTGATCCGCATATTATAGGCGAGGAACATTATCAGACCGCTCAGGCTGTCAAGCAGCTTCTTCAGAAATATAATGAACTTCAGGATATCATCGCTATTCTTGGTGTTGACGAGCTTTCCGATGAGGATAAACTTGTCGTGGCACGTGCTCGTCGCGCCCAGCGTTTCCTTTCTCAACCGTTCTTCGTGGCAGAACAGTTTACCGGTCTGCCCGGCGTTATGGTGCCGCTTAGCGAAACAATACGCGGCTTTAAGATGATTCTTAGCGGAGAAATGGACGAATATCCCGAACAGGCTTTCCTTAATGTGGGTACCATTGACGAGGCCATCGAGAAGGGTAAGAAGATGCTCGCTGAAGTAAAATGATAAAGTAAAAACTCTATGATACTAAAAATTATATCGGCTGAAAACATTCTGTTTCAGGGGCGGGTTGACAATGTGTCACTGCCGGGAGCAAAAGGCGAATTTATGGTGTTGCCTCACCATGCGTCCTTGATTTCCACTCTTGTGAAAGGCAATGTCGTGTATGAGCATGACGGCAAGAAAGGGGAGGTAGCTGTTGAAGGCGGTCTTGTAGATGTCGATAAGGATGTAGTATCAGTGTGTATTTATTAATATGAGACGTTTAATATTCTTGCTGACGATAATGTGTGCGGTGGTTTTTTCACCGTCATACGTGAACGCTTCCGAAGAGGCCTCAGGGGAAAACAAGATATCTCCGAAAGAGATAATCTTTGAGCACCTTGGTGACGGCTACGGTTGGGAAGTGCCGTTCAGCCATGATCTTCGTATTCCGTTGCCGGTTATTGTGCGCGATTATGAAGGACATTGGCATTTCTTCAGTTCTGCCCGTATTCAGCATGGTGCTGAATATGACGGTTTCCGTCTTGGCGGGAAGGACAGTAAGTGGCACAATAAAATTGTCGGCGAGCGTCCCGAGATGGTCGACGGCAAGGAGACCATGGTTGAATACCGTCCCATAGACTTGTCGATCACTAAAAATGTGCTTGCCTTGTTTATAACGGTTTTGATTGTGTCATGGATAATACTTCAGGTTGCGGTCTGGTACAAGAAATCGGGCTACAAAGCGCCACGACGCTTTACCGGCGCTATTGAAGCTCTTATTGTATTTGTCTATGACGGAGTTGTAAAACCGACGCTTGGTGTCAAGGCTCCTAAATTTGCCCCTTATTTGCTTACGGTATTTTTCTTTATTTTGGTGATGAACCTTTTGGGATTGATTGTAATCTTCCCTGGTGGAGCCAATTTGACAGGAAATATCGCTGTGACACTTGTGTTGTCGTTGATCACTTTTTTCATTGTCAATCTCTTTGGTACCAAGCATTATTGGAAAGAGGTGTTCTGGCCAGATGTTCCTCTGTGGCTCAAGTTCCCGATTCCCATCATGCCGGTGATTGAGATATTCGGAGTGTTCACAAAGCCGGCGGCTCTCACAATTCGTCTATTTGCCAACATGATGGGCGGTCACATTATCGTGATAGTCCTTACGTTGTTGATATTCATCCTCGCAGCTCTCGGACCGGCAGTGACCGGCATGACTACGGTGGTCTCTGTATTGTTTTCAATATTCATGCTCCTTATTGATGTGCTCGTAAGTTTCATTCAGGCTTATGTGTTCACAATGCTCTCTACGTTGTTCATTTCTCTCGCACAGGAAGACGGACACCATGAGAAGCATGAGGAGACTTCGGTCGAACCAGTAAAAACGAAATAAATTCTTAAACTCTAAATTTAAATTATTATGTTAGCAATGATTTTAGCCGCGATCGACGGCCTGTTAGGGATTGGTGCATGTCTTGGTGCAGCTGTAGCAGCTATCGGAGCTGGTATCGGTATCGGTAAGATTGGCGCTTCTGCCATGGAAGCTATTGCGCGTCAGCCTGAGGCTACCGGTGACATCCGTAGTAACATGATTGTTATTGCCGCGCTGGTAGAAGGTGTCTCTCTTTTTGCACGAGTAATGGGGCA
>CAZYXN010000135.1:0-6718 GCA_964651105.1 uncultured Muribaculum sp.
AAATGCGTCGACAAGCAGAAGACATCCGTCGGCCATATTGAGCACGCGCTCGACCTCGCCGCCGAAATCGGCGTGTCCCGGAGTGTCGATGATGTTGATTTTATAACCTTTATAGTTGATGGACACGTTTTTGGAGAGGATAGTTATGCCGCGCTCTCGCTCAAGGTCATTGTTGTCAAGGATCAATTCTCCGGCGTTCTGATTCTCGCGGAACAGATTTCCGGCAAGCAACATTTTGTCGACAAGGGTGGTTTTGCCGTGGTCGACGTGAGCGATAATCGCTATATTTCTGATGTTCTGCATAACTTATTTCAATTTCGACTGCAAAATTACTATGTTATTAAACATAAACCAAATTTTTTTACGTCACCGGCGCATAATCCGCGCCGGCACGCGGTTTATGAATGGATGTCGCGTATATCATACGGGGTTTCCTGATATACGAAATAATTCAACCAATTGCTGAAAAGGAGGTTGGCATGGCTGCGCCAACGCACGACGGGGCCTTGCTCCGGATCGTCATTCCGGTAATAATGAGCCGGAATAGCCGGATTCATCCCCTTGTCAAGATCGCGGTGATATTCAAAATCGAGAGTGCCCGGAGAGTATTCTGAATGCCCTGTGATGAAAAATTCGCGTCCGTTGCGGGCCATGACCATATAAATGCCGCTTTCAGAACTCTCCGAGAGAATCTGCAATCCCGGCACCGATTCGATTTCAGCGCGGTCAACGGCGCTGAAACGGCTGTGTGGGACAAAAAACTCGTCGTCAAATCCACGGAATATAGGATTCATGCGGTCATTGATATGGTGCGGAAACACACCGGATATCTTCTTGTCGAGCACAATCTTGTCGATTCCGTAATGATGGTACAATCCGGCGAAAGCTGCCCAGCATATATATAAGGTGGAAGTGACATGAGTGCGCGCCCAATCGAATATCTCCTGAAGCTCTTTCCAATAGTCGACCTCCTCAAACCTGACTTTCTCCACCGGCGCTCCGGTGATGATGAATCCGTCATAGTTCTGATTACGGATATTGTCAAATGTCTTGTAAAATTCCTCGATATGCTCACGCGGAGTGTTGCGCGACACATGTGACGAAGTGTCGATAAGATCAAGCTCAATCTGGAGCGGAGTATTGGAGATGAGCCGGAGCAAATCGGTTTCCGTCATGATTTTCAGCGGCATAAGGTTGAGAATGCCTATACGCAGCGGACGTATGTCCTGCGATGACGCCCGCTGTTCGTCAATGATAAAAATATTCTCTTCTCGCAGTGTCTCCACTGCCGGCAAAGAAACCGGAACTCTTACTGGCATGACTTATACAAATTAAAGTAATGACTGGATTAACGCGATACCTTCAGGCCGGCCTGCATTCACACGGCCGGAATAGTGCGCGTCGCTGCTTACAATTATGGGGATTCCTGCCTTGACAAGCCTCGGCAGGAAACACTCTTTGGGAAAGACACGGGAGGCGGTGTGCCACGCTTTGGTGTTAAGCTCGGCAATCAGCCTTTTCTCTATCACCAGGTCGACAGCCTCGTTGACACGATTCCGATACCACGGCTCCTCCTCTATGCCGGGAGAGAAACATGAGGCATTGTATCCGATTTTGTCAAGATGTCCCACTATATCGAAACCGCCGGCCTGAATCATTTCGCACAGGCTGTCATAATAGGCATTCACGACACGGCGGATGTCATTGTCAAAGTATGTGCCCATCTTCTTCATGAACGATTCGGGACTGCCGTCGACATCCACGAAATTCTCCCCTCCCGGAATGAAATGTACCGAGCCGATACGATAGTCCAGCGGAAGTTCCCTGAAATATGCGTCGGCAGGCCCCCATGAAGAACCGAGATAATCAATCTCCATGCCGGCATACAGTTCAATACGTCCGGCATACTTCTCCCTGAGTCGTTCAATCTCGGCGAAATAAGCGGAGGTATCCTCTCTGCGCATATTGCACGGAGAGGGTATCGGAATGGGAGAATGCGGGGAAAATCCCCAATGAAGGAATCCTTCGCCGACCGCCGAAGCTACCATTTCAGCCATCGGCACGCGTCCGTCGCAAAACTGTGTATGGCTGTGGAAATTGTATTTATCGGTGGAAGAGGCTATTTTTACAATGTCAATCATCCGGCTAATCTTCTATTACAGCGACATTAGGAGCCAATGCGACTTTCTTCACGAACCAGCCGGCGGCCAGTGCCGTAACTATAAGGCCTGCGGCCACCGAAACAGTATAGTCAAGACCGAAACCTTCGGGAGCGAAAAGAATGTATGTCGTGCATACGCAAGTCATGAACATGGCCGGCAGCATTGTAATCCAGTAGGTCATGCGGCGGTTGGCAAGATACACCGTGCATGCCCACAGCGTGAATACCGCCAGAGTCTGATTGCACCACGCGAAATAACGCCACAGGATGTCGAAATCCAGCTGCATGATGACAAATGTTATGACAAAGATGGGGATCGATACAGCGAGACGGCGCGCGATTGTCTTCTGCGCCAGATTCATGAAATCGGAAGCGATAAGACGGGCGCTGCGCAAAGCGGTGTCGCCGGTAGTGATGGGCGCCGCCACAACTCCGAGAATGGCAAGAATGCCGCCGACCGAACCGAGCCACTGAATCGAGATGTCATGGACGAGGCCGCCGGTTCCTCCATGTTCAGCGAGATACGGCCCGAGGTTTTCATATCCGCCGGTAAACGCAATCGCCGCAGCTGCCCATATAAGAGCCACGATTCCCTCGGCAACCATCGCGCCATAAAACACGGGACGCGCCAGTTTCTCGTTTTTCAGGCACCGCGCCATCATAGGCGACTGAGTGGCATGGAATCCCGATATGGCTCCGCACGCTATCGACACGAACATCATCGGGAAAAGCGGCATAGCCTCGGCGTTGGCGCTGCGGTTGTAAAAGCCTTGTGAGATGCCGTCAGGGATAGTGACATCGGAGAATATCATCACACCCATGATTCCGGCCGCCATGAAAAGAAGGGCGAAACCGAACACGGGATAGAGATTGCCGATCAATTTGTCAATCGGTAGCAGCGTGGCAAGAATATAGTATATGAAAATCGCGGCAATCCAGAAGGTGATATCCATCCATTCCGGAGTCATCCCGGCGATAAGTCCGGCAGGAGTCAGCACAAACACGGCGCCGACGAGCATCATGAGCATCAGAGAAAAAGCTCTCATGAGCTGCTTCACGCCGTTGCCCAGCTGCGAGCCGACAATTTCCGGAAGCGATGCTCCTCCCATACGTATCGATATCGTTCCTGAAATAAAATCATGTACGGCTCCGCCAAAAATGGTGCCAAGCACAATCCAGAGGAATGCCGCCGGGCCGAACATTATACCCATTATGGCTCCGAATATCGGGCCGAGGCCGGCGATGTTAAGAAACTGGATCAGAAACACTTTCCACGTGGGAAGGGGAAGATAGTCTATGCCGTCCTGTTTGGCATAGCATGGCATCACCCTTTTAGGATTGCAGCCGATTATTCGTTCCACAATCAAGCCATAAACGAAGTAGCCGCCTATGAGTACGGCTAAAGCTATTAAAAAAGCAGTCATTGCAAGTTATGATTGAATAGATATTAATTTTCCTGTGAGATGACGGCGTTCGCCTTTTTTCTCAAGGCATTGCGGCCGGCATTGATTTTTTGCTCGAGATTCTTGATAGCATCGACCGACGACCTGTCGCCATTACGGTATTTCAGTCTCAGTTTCTGCAAGGCGGCCTCATCGGCTTTGAATTCCTCGACGGCATCAAGATACTCTTCCATCAGTGCCTTGGCGCGAGGGCTTCGGAAGTCGCTCATACGAGTATAGACGCGTCCGCCGGGTAGGGCAAACGTGAATTCCTTTTTATTGGAGTTTTTATTAATCTCGATTTTATCGATTTTTTTCAGAATATCGGCGTAATCCTTTCCCTCCTCCCAGGTAGAACGGAAATCGGTGATTCTGGCCTTGTCGACAAGGTCGTCGGCGCCTGAATCGTAGTTCTGTCTCAAATCGGAGGGAATGAACTTGTAGATCGTAATGGAATCCTCAAGCTGATTGCGGTCAGTCGCCCACCATCCGATTCCGGTTATCTCATCGATGGCAAGCAGGTAATCGTCATAAGGGGAATTGTAGGGCATGCCTATATTCTGCGGCTGCAGAAAGCTTCCATCCTCCTTGCGGGAGATGAAGATATCGTATCCCCCTATCGAGCCGTCTCCGTTGTTGGCGTAATAAAGAGTCACACCGTCGGGCATCAGGAAGGGGAAGTTGTCATCGCCCGAAATATTGAGAGCGTCATCAAGTTTATGAGGCTTTTCCCAAGAGCCGTCAAAGAGTTTGCCAGATTCGACAAGCTCGTATTCGTCATCATCGGACGGAGCCGCCCAAAGCATAAGTGACTGTGTCTCGGGCATGAACACGGTAGTGGGTTCGGCATAGTCGCAATCTTCAGGCAATATATCCACGGAATTTATGGAACCGCTGCCCTGAGAAAGGCGGTAGGCTCTGAAGAATTCCTCGCGGTCGACAGAAACGCTGTCGATTATGACAATCTTTTCGACGCGTTCGAGCATGTTTCCTGCAAGGAGCACACGGCGGCGCAGATCGGCAATCTCGTCGGGCATGGATTTTTTCGCTTTTTTCAAAGCGGCATCATAAAGGTCGATGTATTCTTCGGCTCCGTCAAAATCATATTTCTGAAAGGCTATTTCAGCAAGGTATCTCGGAGCCTCCACCACATTTTTGCTATGGGCGAGCTTCAAGTGAGGAATCGCCTCGTCGTGACGGCCCGCCTGCATGAGACACACTCCCACCCACTGGTTGAGCGAGGCGTCTTTAGGCTTCTTCTTGATTTCTTCAAGGAATGTAGGCAAAGCCCCTTCAAAATCGCCGGCACGATACATCTCGCGAGCCTCATTGAGCGTTATTGCCAAAGCGGCGGGAGCGGCAAGCAACAGGGCGGCAAGCACAGCCGTCCAGGTCAAAATATTTTTAGTCGACATAAAATAAGCGTATTTAACGCTCAAATATACGCATTTTTCGCAAGATGACCAAATCGGCATCCTGAATGAGCCTTTTTGCGGTATTTGAACTTTTCCGAAAGGATAGAATTATGGAGCGGAACGCGCGAAAAATTTGGAACGGAACGGTAAAGTTCGTATATTTGAGGTTGTATGACATAGGGTTAAGATGTATTGTTAAATTTTTTTGCTATCGCATCTTACTTTTTCACGAGGAAAGCGTTATATAGATGAAGAAACCAAAATATTAACATTTTTAATAAAAAACGACATGAAACCATTACACGTAGTATTATCAGTTATCGGCGGAGCAATCGCAGGCGCCGCAGTAGGTTTGCTTTTAGCACCTGAAAAGGGAGAAGATACTCGCGCTAATATCGCCAGACTCGTAAAAGAAAAATTTCCTCAACTGAAACACAGCAAAATAGAGGAAATCGCTGATGAAATCGCAGAATCTCTTGAAGACTAAAAACAGGTTTAACAAAAAAATTGATTTACTATGAGCGATAGTTTAGGATTGATTTCCGCATTTTTAGGCGGCGCTGTAGTCGGAGCCACCGCCGCTATTCTTTTCGCGCCGGAGAAAGGCGAGGAGTTGCGTGAACGCATATGCGGAATACTCCGCAGGAACGGAGTCGTTTGCTCTGAAAAGGACGTGGACGCTCTTGTGGCCCGTCTGACCAAAGAACTTGACGAAGAATAACAACAGCTAATCATACGCAGGCAGGGGATGAAGGCTCCTGTCTGCGTGACATAACATATTGAGCATATATGGGTCTACCGAACGATGACTTGCGGTCATCATTTTCCAACATAAAAACATGGGGCAAGCTTTATCTTGAAAATCTAAAGCTTCTCTCCATTGAGAAAGGCACGGTGCTTTTCGGCCATGCGGCACTCGCGGGCGTGCTTGCCGTGCTTGCAGTGATCGCATTTTTCTTTATTTCACTCGCGCTGGTGTTTCTGCTTGCCCAAGTTCTTCCGCTGATGTGGAGCTTCCTGATTATGGGTGGCATATATATCATCGCGGGAATAGTGGCGATTGTGTTCCGCAACGCTCTGTTTATAAACCCGATATGCCGTTTTATGACAAGATTGTTTCTTGCTCCCCCACCCGAGTATCTAACCCGTACAGAAGAAAAGAACTATGAAAGAGAAAAATCCGATTATAGCGCCTGAAGACGGGCTTGAAAAATGGCGTGGATATTCACTCGCCGATTTACGATATCAGCGAGCCATAAACCATGTGAAAATGGAAATGGAACGTGAACGTCTGGGCAACCGAATGGCCAAGCTCAACGACATGAAAGTGAGTCTGAACCTTCCCGGGAGCGGGATCCTTCATAAAATTTTTGCCGGATTTTCTATTCTGGACTATGCCATACTGGCTATCACCACAGGGAAGCAGATAAGAAAAGTGTATCGGTTCTTCAAAAAATAGCAGAAGCCGATTACGAACTTTACGGGCATGACCAAGTTCCGCTGACAACATGCAAGAGATCGCTCTTGCCGATTATCAACGGGACTGATTTTTATGGAGGATGGCAATCAGCCAGACGGGCCCGATCTGACTAATGGCCTCCTACGGGTCAGGCTCCCTGGGGAGATGGGCGGCTCGAATCGCCATGCCATTTCTGACAAAACCACGGCTTCGTGTTGGCGGTTTCCACCTTGCGAGGGCG
>CAZYXN010000136.1:0-6495 GCA_964651105.1 uncultured Muribaculum sp.
TGTATCAACCAAAGCAATAATTTTGCCGTTGATATAGGCTTTTCTCTGTGCTAAACCGTCCAGACGAAAGACGATATGTACTTGGAGTAGGGTTTAATATAATGAGTGTTGGAATTAGGGGGTGATTAGTTTTTAGAAATATAGTTTCGTAGCAAAAAAATCTTTTGTAAAAAATAATACGAACTCCGATTTGGGGTTCGTATTATTTGTCTTTGGCGTAGCATAAGGGAGAATAATTTATACCATATATTGTGGTATTATGCTAAATATAGCCACAACGCATTGTGTTTTTCTGAAAATATGTGACAAAAATGTGATAGGTCAGCAATGATTCAAATGTACTATTATAGCAATGCAACAGCGGTGTATTTATCCTCTTCAATATGATGGGCATAAGTTTTTACAACCTGTTCAAGAGTGTCCCCGATAAGTGCGGCAATAACCCCAAAGTTAACCCCCTTTGCCATTAAGAGCGAAACATATGAATGTCGGAAATCGTGGATCCGTATGCGCTTTATCCCGGCTTTTGCGATGGCACTGTCTTTTTGCACTTGTATCGCATGACGAGACGGCGGAGTGTCGCTACCAAAAATGTATTTGTTCGGCATCTCGTATTTTTGTTTGTATTGCAACCATTCATTGATTATAGAAACTGCCTTTTCCGGTAGTGGAACATTGCGTGATTTGTAGTTTTTTGTTTCTGTTATGCGATATGGTGTGCCGTCGGTGGTTTTTTGAGAAAATGACGAATGAATATAGAATCGTTTTCCATCATAATCTTCCGGTGTCAATGCTTGCAGTTCACCGATGCGGCAACCGCAATAAAATAGAGTAGTGAAGATCGCTTTATATTTCAAACT
This sequence comes from uncultured Muribaculum sp., assembly GCA_964651105.1. Taxonomy (GTDB): domain Bacteria; phylum Bacteroidota; class Bacteroidia; order Bacteroidales; family Muribaculaceae; genus Muribaculum. The sequence continues at coordinate 861 of CAZYXN010000136.1, forward strand.
GTCGACGCAAGCCATAAAACGCTCAAATTCATATTCAGTCCATATGGTACGAGGTTCTTCGACATCTCGTCTTTTGGGTGGCTTTACATTGTTTAGCGCATTCTCAAAGTTATAATGGACGGCGCACCAATTATAAAACGATGAAAAGAAACTATAAATACGCATCAAAGTTTTTTGTGAGTACGGCTTTCCGTTTCGAGTTTTTGCCCATAATCCATCGAGCCAGCATATAATGTCTGCTTTTGTGATTTCGGACATCTTTAGTCCGTTAAAGTAATCGTCAACGTGTGCGCTGAAAATGTGTGTTATATCGTATATTGTGCTTTCCTTTATATTGAGGCGTACTGCGCCGAGATATGCTCGGAATGCATCTTTGTAAAACACATCATATTTTCCGTCGTACTTAATAGGAACAGAGAGGAACGATGCCATAAAGTCAGAGTACGCCTTTTTCGCAAGAGTTTTGTTTTTGAATCCGCTTAAACGCTTGTGTTTGCGACCTTCGGGAGTAACAACGTAAAAGAATACATCGTAAACAGTGCCGTTCTTTGTTTCACGGGGTTGAATATTGTATTTGAAATTATTGTTCATTGTTGAATATGAATTGATTGTATAATCTCTTAAAGTCAAAAACAGCGGAGAAGCATTCGGTCATAAGGGGCGGTATCCGTTGGTATTTGATATATCCTTCACATCCCATTTCTGCATACGGTTCATGTACGCATCCGGTTTGCGTTGCCTGCATTATAAAAAATAAGATACTGTCACATGTCATGCGACTCGCACCGTACGGCTCAAATAATCCCATAAATATCGCACGCAAGTGTTGCATGGTTGTTGTCTGATGATATTGCATAATATCTTTTATACAATGAGCAGAACGCATATTTGATGGAATCATAGAACCTCTTATATATGAAGTATATTCGATTCGCTCAATGGCACCGATGTTATTCGTAAGAATGGATAACGCTGCCGTATAAAGACATTCCTTATTTTCCAAAGTTAGCAGTGAAACATTTTTATCTACACCATCTACGCAGTAGGATGTAAATCCACGAGAATTATCTATCGACCATTTCCTTTTAGGAACAAATAAGACTGGATGCGATATTGCTATCTTTTGTACCTTCCTCGGTAGCGATTTTTGATGCTGATTTTGTATATTAAACTCTTTTTTTAAGCCAACGTAAAATGTATCGATATTGCGCTTTTGTTTAAGTTCTGCAATCTCGGTTGCGATATTTAGCTCCTCAAATGGCGTATTACACATAATAATCCCCCCCTAAAAATACTTATAAATTTACTTTATAGCTACGACATACGCCGAGTATAAATGCTTCATTGTTTCGTAATTGTTCTTGAGTGACAATGTAACTATCCGCATTGGGATTGTCGGCACGCAGTAGGATGGATCCGTCTGGTTGCGGGAAATAGCGTTTGAGTGTTGCATATTCTCCGTCCATTGCAAATGCTACTATTTGACCTTTTTCTGCTGTATCTTGGAATTTGATTATGGCCAGCGAACCATCCGGAATAGTAGGGAACATGCTATCGCCTTGCACGCGCAACATAAAATATTCGCCATCGCCATACTTTGCATCGGCATATTCCCATTCTCCATAATTGTTTTGGTCTGTGCATATTGGCTTGCCTGCGCGCACAATTCCAAGAATCGGCAATTTAACATAAGGCTCCATTGGAAATACATTTGAGTATTTTGGAAGCGTAGTGTCTGTCGGAGCATCATCCCATCCCATGAGATACGCAGGGGTGGTGTGTAGCGCTTTGGCAAGTGGTTCTAATACCGTAGACGGCATGTTCTCAATGTCGTTGCTTTCGTAACGATATACGGTTGCTCGGTTCTTTCCGAGTCTCTTTGCTAATTCCGTTACGGAAATACCTAGTTCCTCACGGCGCTGCTTTATCCTTTCTGATATTTTAGTTTCACTCATACTTATATATTAGCACATATTTGCAAAAATGCAACACCTTTATAAAAATTTGCAAAAAATATCGCAAAAATGCGAAAAAAAGTATTGACAAGACCGATAGTAAGGTGTATTTTGTATGTGTCGCACAAATGCGACAATAACAACAAGGAGAATAAAATGATAAACAAGAAACTACTACTTTACAAGATTGCACAAATGGGTAAGAGTACAAAAGAAATTTCGGATTCAATAGGTATCAATGTTTCTACTTTCTATAGAAAAATTGAGAAAAACACATTCAAATGTTCTGAAGTTGAGAGCATTGCAAATTCGATTGAATTAAATGCCGAAGAATTGCTCGAAATATTTTTTGCCAACAGTGTCGCATAAGTGCGACAAGAGGAGAAAATTATGACACTCAAAGAAAGAGAAGAAATTCTAGCAAAGGACATCTTGTCCGTGAAAGATGTTGCCGACTTGCTGGGGGTTACCCCGAAGAAAGCGAGCGCTATCATGTGTGATATTAAAGCCTGCGGGGGTAAGCGCATTGAGATGCGAGGAAAATTACACACCCAAGATTATTTGGATTATTACAAATTAAGGAGATGAAATTATGAAAAAAGTAACAATCACTTATGGCGGAACAGACAAACAAGGTGCGGATTGTGAAAATGCATTGTCGTTCAATGTTTATGGCGACATCGATCTCGAGGGGATCGAAAAAACAGAGAAAAAATTGCGCAAGTCATGCTTTGAGAATATGGCAATTGCACACGGAATCTTATATGGATTGCACAATGTGAAAGTGAAGTGCGTGAGTATTTTTGAGGAGAAGGAAATATGAGAATGTTTTTTACAGGAAAGATGGAAGCAGTACAGGAACAACTTAAGAAACTGAAAGATGTTTGGGGTGGAAATGTACCAATGAAAAGAATCATCGGCAATTCAAACGTAAACCTGACAATGTTGAAGGCATTGATACCATTTATTAAATTTTAAGGAGAAACACTATGGCAAGCATTTATGAAATCGACAAACAAATAGCAGACTGCATTGACTTTGAGACAGGGGAAGTCATTGACGAGGAAAAACTAGAGCAACTGCAAATCGAAAGAGATGTCAAGATTGAGAACATTGCACTCTTTATTAAAAACCTAAACGCTGACATTAAGGCACTCAAGGAAGAGGAAACAAACCTTGCTGAACGTCGCAAATCAAAGGAAAACAAGGTGGAACAACTCAAGAATTATCTCACGAGCGTGCTTGATCTAGTACCGTTTGAAAGCGCAAGAGCAAAGATAAGTTTTAGAAAATCCGTTGCGGTCAATATCCTTGATGAGACAAGAATTCCGAGCGAATACACCAAGACGGAAACCGTCGTTAAGGTTGACAAGAAAGCAATCGGAGATGCGCTTAAGGTTGGAATCGAGATCGACGGTGCGGAACTTGTGCAAAATCAAAACATACAGATTAAATAATTTATAGGAGCGAAAAATATGGAACTTAAATTTAGAGCATTATACGCAGATGAGATTGAGTGTCGTGTGGGAACCATTAGTGCAAAAGGATTTTCATTGCTTTTGTATAAAAATGCAAGAGTAGATATGCAAATTCTAGACGAAACGGTCGGTGTGGTGAATTGGCAACGAGATCACAAGGAACTCAAAGGCAACATTTATTGCGGAGTGGCAATCTGGAACGAGGAAAAGAAACAATGGATAACCAAGTGGGATTGTGGTGCAGAGAGCAATACTGAGAAAGAGAAAGGAGAAGCATCAGACAGTTTCAAGCGAGCATGTGTGAATTGGGGTATTGGTCGTGAGCTTTATACAGCACCATTCATTTATATACATGGTAACACGACAGAGTATGATGACAAGGGGAAAAAGAAATATGAGCCTGTGCTAAAGAAAATTCACGTAAGTGCAATCGAATATAAGAATGGCGAAATATCAATGCTCGAGATCTGTTCCGGTAAGAATGTGATTTACAGCTTCGGGAAAGATGTACAACACGGCACAAAACCACAACAACCTGCTAGTGACGAACTAACGCTTGAAAGAGCATACAGATTCAAAACACAAAGCGGAAAGCTGTTCGGCGACCTACCTGATAATCAGCTTGAATATATCGTTGAAAAGTGCAAAGGACAAACGGCACAAGCTGCAAAGCTGATACTTGAGGATAGGCGTTTAACCGACGACATGACACCGATAGACGATGATGGCGATTTGCCGTTCTGAGGTGGCATATGAAATTCAAAGCACAATATGCAAGAGCACTTCAAGGCGATTTGGGAACGTATGAGGTCACATTTACAACGAGAGATAAGGATGCGGTATCGATGCTCAAAACGCAAGTTAAAACTACAGATTTGAGTGTTGAAGTCAAGAAATGGCGAGAACAGCGTTCAATTGATGCAAATGCGTACTTTCATGTTTTAATAACAAAAATCGCAGAAAAACTCGGAGAAGGTATAGAACAAGTCAAGAGATCGTTGGTGTGTGAATATGGAACAAAAGCATTTATAGCACGTATTCCGGCGACAGCCGACTTAGACGATATTTACAAATATTCAATGCTTATCGGTCCGAGCAAAGGGACAAAAGATCCATGTAATGATTGGATTATATTCAAACCAACGCATACGCTCGACTCTGCCGAGATGGCTAGGCTTATCGATGGAGCGGTGCAAGAGGCTAAACAACTCGACATCGAGACAAGAACGCCACAACAACTTGCCGAACTCATGTCACTATGGGGGTGCGAATAATGAAGGACTATCAACAAAGAGAATTTGTTAACAGAGGCAAATGGGTTGTTTATTTTGGAGACATATCCGATGAAAGCGGAATATATGTTTTGACACGGAAAGAGGGCGATTTCAAATACGCATATGTCGGTCAAGCAAAACACATTTTGACAAGGCTTGCGCAACATCTAGACGGCTATCAGCACATTGACCTATCTCTGAAAAAGCACGGTTTGTTCAGCAAAGATAATGTCGGCGGTTGGAACCTATGGACGATCAATGTTCCTGAAAGCGAACTAGACGAATGGGAGCGACACTATATCAAGTATTGCGCCGATAGAGGCTATCAATTGCGAAATAAGACACTTGGCGGTCAAAATGAAGGGAAATATGGAATAGCACCTAACAAGCCTTCAAAAGGCTACTATGACGGCTTAAAACAGGGCGAAGCGAATATGCGAAAGCAAGTGGCTGTATTTTTTGAAAAATACCTAGATGCCGTCATAAAACAACCATCAAACAAGATTAAAGAACGAAAGCTAAACGAGTTTTTGCAACTTATTAAAAACGATAATCTAATGGGGTAAATTATGGATTTTAAGAAACCAATTACAGAGAATATGCGCAAGAAGGCGAAAGCAGCATACGAATATCTCAAAGCGAATGAACGCTTTGTTGAAAAGTCGGAACTTTGCTCGGTCATAGGATGTTCAAACGAGCGAACCGTGCGTGATGTGATTGCTTATATTGCGCTTTATTATCCGATTATATCAAACAGTGCGCAGAGCGGATATAAACTTGCACGCAAACGCAGTGATGTTGAAGCAGTGAGACACACATGGGCAGAATTATCGTCAAGACAAAACGAGCTTGAACGCCGGATGAAACCGCTTATTAAATTCATAGAGAAAGCAGAGGTGCGAAATGGCTGAAAGAAGGATGTTTGCAA
>CAZYXN010000137.1:0-6494 GCA_964651105.1 uncultured Muribaculum sp.
CGAAGTAGAGGTCGGACAGACAGTGGTGTCCAACATGAATGTAGCCAATCTTTACGTTATTGCCGATCTGGACAATATGCAGGTTATCGGAGATGTGGACGAAGCTGACATTGGTCAGGTGAAAGTGGGACAAGAGGTTGAGTTTTCGGTTGACGCTTATCCCGATGACAAGTTTCGTGGCACTGTCACGCAGGTGAGGCTTAATCCGACAGTCGAGAGCAATGTGGTGACCTATGAGGTTGTTGTGAATGCTCCCAATCCGGAACATAAGCTGATTCCCGGACTTACAGCCAACCTGACAATCTATACGACACGGGAAACGGGAATCTCCTTAGTGCCTACTGCTGCTTTCAGGTTCACGCCCCATGAGTATAAGGATGTAAAAGGGTTGCCTCAGGCCGCTCCTGATGCGAAACCGGAAATATCAGAGAATCCTGACCTGCGTAATCTTTGGGTTGTTGAAGGCGACCGTCTTATTCCGACTCAGGTGACAGTCGGCGTTACCGACGGGGCGAGAACTCAGATTCTGTCGGGAGTAGCCGACGGTACGGAAATTGCAGTGGATTATGAAGTGGCAGCTAATAATGACAAACCTCAGGAAAATGCCGAAAAGAGTCCATTTGCCCCGCAACCTCCGGGCAGAAACAGAAAGAAATAATGAAATAATTTTGTCACAATGAGCGATAAAAGAGAAATAATCAGGGTTGAAAACTTGCGTCGTTATTTTACTGTAGGCGGCGAAGAGGTACATGCCCTTAGAGGCGTCAGTTTCTCAATCCATGAAGGGGAGTTTGTTACCATTATGGGAACTTCCGGTTCGGGAAAGTCCACATTGCTTAATTTGCTCGGATGTCTTGATACGCCTACTAAGGGTGAATATATACTTGACGGCGTGTCGGTGCAGTCGATGAGTAAGAATGACCGCGCCGTGACGCGTAACAGGAAAATCGGTTTTGTGTTTCAAAATTATAATCTTCTGCCTAAGACCACTGCGGTGGAGAACGTTGAATTGCCATTGCTGTACAATTCTGGAGTTTCGTCAAAGGAACGGCGCCAGCGGGCGATTGCCGCATTGGAGGCCGTGGGGCTTCATGAACGATTGTATCACAAGAGCAATCAGATGTCGGGCGGCCAGCAACAGCGTGTGGCGATAGCGCGAGCTTTGGTGAATGATCCGGTAATTATTCTTGCTGACGAAGCTACCGGAAATCTTGACACGCGCACCTCATTCAGCATTCTGATGCTTTTCCAGGAATTGCATGCACGCGGGAGGACAATCATATTTGTGACACATAATCCCGAACTTGCGGCATACTCGTCCCGCAATATTGTGTTGCGGGACGGGAAAGTGCTGTCGGATGTGCGCAATCCGGTGATGGCATCGGCAAAAGAAGCATTTGAAGCTTTACCTAAAGAAAATGATTAATTATGAATTTGGCCAATCTTTTAAAAATCGCGCTAAAGGCACTTAACAATAATAAACTGCGGTGTTTCCTGACGATGCTCGGTATTATTATCGGCGTTGCGTCGGTAATAACGATGCTGGCTATAGGACAGGGTTCCAAAAACAGCATCAAAGCTCAGATTTCCGAGATGGGATCAAATATGATTATGATTCATCCCGGGAATATGCAGCGTGGCGGAGTAAGGCAAAGCGCTGATGACATGCAGACACTTGATGTGGCTGATTATGAGACAATACGAGACCAGGCGGCTTACATATCGGCGATTTCTCCTCAGGTGAACAGCGGGGGACAGTTTATCAACGGCAATAACAACTATCCGTCGACCATCTATGGAATCTCTCCGGATTATCTTGATATACGAAAGGTTAAGGTCAAGGAGGGCGCTATGTTCACAGAACAGGATATAAAGTCGGCCGCCAAAGTGTGTCTTCTCGGAAAAACAGTAATTGACAATCTGTTTCCCAACGGGGAGGATCCGGTGGGGAAAGTCGTGCGTTTCAACAAGATTCCTTTTACGGTCGTCGGTACTCTTGAAGAGAAAGGAACCAACTCGATGGGCATGGACCAGGACGATGTCGTTCTTGCTCCATACACGACAATCATGAAGCGAGTTCTTGCTATCGACTATATACAGGGTCTTTTCGCAAGCGCTCTTGATGAGAATTTTACCGACGAGGCTATCGATGAGATAACGGCGATCCTCCGTGAACAGCACCGTCTTAAAGAGGATGCCGACGATGACTTTACTATCAGAAGCCAGCAGGAACTTAGCGAGATGATGAATTCTACGAGCGACATGATGACTGTGTTGCTGGCATGTATAGCCGGCATATCCCTGCTTGTCGGAGGTATCGGCATCATGAATATCATGTATGTCTCGGTAACGGAGCGTACACGCGAGATTGGTCTGCGTATGTCAATCGGCGCCCGAGGCATCGATATTCTTTCCCAGTTTCTTATAGAAGCTGTGATCATCAGTGTTACCGGCGGGGTAATCGGTGTTGTCGTCGGAGTACTTGCCTCTTGGCTTGTCAATCTCATAGCCCACTGGCCTGTGTATATTCAGATTTATTCCGTAATTTTGTCATTCGCCGTATGTACGGTTACCGGCATATTCTTCGGATGGTATCCGGCACAGAAAGCGGCTAATCTCGACCCGATAGAAGCGATCAGGTATGAATAAAGACATCATAGGGAAGCAGCCGTCACAATCTACGCAGAAGTGGGTGAAGTTTTTCATCCACCTTCTGTTTTTGAGTATCATATTCATTCTCCCTGAGATATTGATGAGCCGTAATGTCCCCGATATCTCCCAGTCGTGGCGGTTTTATGTCAAGTCGGTTGTATTTGTCTCGCTTTTTTATGTGAACTATTACATAATAATCGACTATTGTCTTGGGAAGAAAAACTGGGCTTTGAGACTTGTGCTGATAAATGTTGGGATTATTGCGTTGGCGGTAGGTGTCATGTCGCTGTTCCACTTTAATCCTGCACGCAGGTTTTTGGATAAAGATTTCGGGATGGTGCATATTTTTACCGGAATGCTACGCGATCTTGCAATGTGCGTGCTTACAATCGCTCTGTCGGTGGCGATGAAACTTAGCGATTATTGGGTGAGGCTGAGTGCCAGGCATAAGGAGATGCAGGCCGAACAGCATCGCGAGGAGCTCGCTAATCTTAAGAGCCAGCTGAATCCTCACTTTCTGTTCAACACTCTCAATTCAATATACGCTCTTATCGCGATAAGTCCAGACAAGGCTCAGAACGCAGTACATGAATTGAGCCGATTGCTGAGATACGTGCTTTACGAGAATACGCCTACCGTGAGATTGCAGGACGAACTTGATTTTATCAACAATTATATAAAGCTGATGAAATTGCGTCTAAGCGATTCGATGCCTGTGCATGTCGAACTTGACGCCGGAGACTGCGGTAATTCCCAGATAGCCCCGCTGCTGTTTATCTCGCCTGTTGAAAATGCATTCAAATATGGCAATATCGGAACCCCGGATGCCGAAATTTCCATATCTATAAAGGCTAATGAGGGCATGGTAACGTGTGAGATTAAAAATTATTATGTCGAATGCCCGACATCGGGGGATTCTGGTATCGGAGACGCAAATCTGCGCCGTCGTCTTGACTTGATTTACGGCAAGCGCGCTTCTCTTGATACATTGGCCGAGAATGGAACCTATATTGTCAAACTGGTAATAAAATTATAGATATGATAACATTACGCTGTTGTGTGATTGACGATGAGCCGTTGGCGAGAGACTTGATTGCGTCGTATGTCGACAAGACACCTTTCATGGAACTCGTCGGGAAATTTTCATCAGCGCAAGACGCAATAAAAACCATACTGGAAGAGAATATGGATGTGGTTTTCCTTGACATCCATATGCCGCAGCTTAACGGTCTTGAGTTTGCCCGTATCATTCCTCCTGCCTGCCGTATTGTTTTTACTACGGCATATGACCGTTACGCTGTCGAGGGGTATAAGGTGAATGCGTTGGACTATCTGATGAAACCTATAAGCTATGAAGAGTTTGTAGGTGCTGCCAACCGCGCTCTCGAATGGGCCGACATGTGCCGTAGGGCCGACGAGAACAGCCGGGACAACAATTACCTTATAGTGAGAAGCGAGTATAAACAGATTCAGATTCCGGTCAAAGACATAGTTTTCATAGAGGGGCTTAAAGACTATGTCAAGATTTATCTTGAAGGAGAGACTAATTCGATTATGTCGCTGATGAGCATAAAGGCATTGGAAAATTATCTTTCTCCGTTGGAATTCATGCGCGTCCACCGTTCATATATTGTCAACAAATCTAAAATACGTGTGATTGAACGTAACAGGATTGTATTCGGGAAACATTATATACCGGTGAGCGACAGTTATAAGCAGGCGTTTAGCGAATGGGTGAATTCTCATAGCCTGTTGCCGCCGAGCGGTATCGGGCTGGAAAAATAGCATACTGTTAATGGTTGATTAAAATATATAAAAATCAAATAGAGATATGATAAAAGTCAATATTCTGTGTTATTCATAATGGGAGTTTGCAAAAAATATTATAACTTTGTACATTAAAATCCATGTGTGATAACAGATGAGACAATTAAAAATTACTAAGTCAATCACCAATCGAGAGAGCGCGTCGCTCGATAAATATCTGCAAGAGATTGGTCGCGAGGATCTTATCTCAGTAGAAGAAGAAGTCGAACTGGCGCAGCGTATCCGTCAAGGTGATCAGGCGGCATTAGAAAAGCTGACTCGTGCAAATCTTCGATTTGTGGTCTCTGTTGCCAAGCAATATCAGAATCAGGGTCTGTCATTGCCTGACTTGATTAATGAGGGAAACTTAGGTCTAATCAAAGCGGCTCAAAAATTTGACGAAACACGCGGTTTTAAGTTTATTTCTTATGCCGTGTGGTGGATTCGCCAGTCAATTCTTCAGGCGCTTGCCGAACAGTCGCGTATCGTGCGTTTGCCTCTCAATCAGGTAGGTTCGCTGAATAAAATCAGCAAGGCTCTGTCAAAGTTTGAGCAGGAGAATGAGCGTCGTCCATCGGCAGAAGAACTTGCTGACGCCCTCGATGTTCCGGTCGACAAGATTGCCGATACCCTTAAGGTTCAGGGTCGTCATATCTCGGTTGACGCACCTTTTGTTGAGGGAGAGGATAACAGTCTTCTTGATGTGCTTACCAACGATGACTCGCCGATGGCTGATGCCACTCTTACTCAGGAATCACTCTCAAAGGAAGTGGAGCGTGCGTTGCGTCAACTTCATGAACGCGAACGCGAGATTTTGAAAATGTTCTTTGGCATAGGTTGCCAGGAGATGACTCTTGAGGAAATTGGGGCTAAATTTGACCTTACCCGCGAACGCGTACGCCAGATTAAGGAAAAGGCTATTCGCCGGCTGAAAGGCCAAAAGAGCAAATTGCTCAAAACATACTTGGGATAACAAGCGATTGCGATTGCTTAATGAATAGGGGGAGCCTGAGGCTTTCCCTTTTTTTATTTAAAAATGTCAAAGTTCTCTTGCTGTCGCTTCGACGGCATTAAGCCGCTCTTGGCGGGAGCAGCTGCCGCCGATTAGAGTTTAGTTTAACGGTATCGTGTAGTTTTATAATTGAAGATGAAGCAAGCCGATATCGGGGATATCGGGAGGGGGCAAGCGGTCGCGTAGCCGTTGCCGTGGTGTTTCGTCACGGGAGTTCGGGCGTGGTCTCGGGATGGTTTCGGCAGCCCTTCCGACGTCCCTACGGGTGGATGATGTGTGTAACATGGTTGTGTAGTATTAGATGTTTTTTAATGTTTCTGCAAAGATAATATATAATTTAATACAAAGTATGTACAAATTATCGCAACCCCTAAAAAAATTTCATTTAGTCGGATTGGATTGATGGATTAATGGGGTGGAGTGGCAGGGTTATGCGTGATTATCAGCATTATAAAAGCAAACCGGCAGAATCGGAATAGATTCTGCCGGCTGTATGTTACCCAAACAGGTATTTCGTTAGGCGTTCTTAACTTTTTCTACAACGGCCTTGAAGGCTGCAGGATTGTTAAGGGCGAGATCGGCAAGAACTTTGCGGTTGATCTCAATGCCTGATTTGTGGATAAGTCCCATAAGCTTAGAGTAGCTTAAGTTCTCCTCACGAGCTGCAGCGTTGATACGCTGAATCCACAATGAGCGGAAATTGCCTTTTTTATCTTTGCGGTCGCGGTATGCATAAGTCAAACCTTTTTCCCAAGTGTTCTTGGCAACGGTCCAAACGTTTTTACGTGCTCCGTAATAACCACGGGTTAATTTTAAGATTTTCTTTCTGCGTGCTCTTGAAGCAACATGATTTACTGATCTTGGCATTTTTGTAATGATTTTTGAATGTCAGCGGCTTGTTTTGCTCTTTGGTTGCTGTGCATTCGGTTAATAATTAGTTGTAAATTACAAGTTAAAAAACAGATGGTCGTAAAATGAATCTTCTTCGTTAGAGGGCGAGAAGCTGTTTTACTTCACGGGTGTC
>CAZYXN010000138.1:0-6468 GCA_964651105.1 uncultured Muribaculum sp.
ATATTAAAGAGGCTTCTGACAGTTGTATCGATATGACTGCTGTCGGATTCCTTTATCGTTATGGATATTTTAATCAGACTCTGTCAGTGGACGGTCAGCAGATTGCCAATTATGAGCCGCAGAACTTCAACGAACTCCCAATCGAGCAGGTTGTTGATGCCGACGGACATCCGGTAATTCTTGAAGTGCCTTATCCCGGACGTATTGTCTATTCACATATCTGGCGTGTCAATGTAGGTCGCATGAAGCTGTATCTTATGGATACCGACTTTGACATGAACAGTGAATTTGACCGTCAGATCACCCATCAGCTTTATGGCGGCGACTGGGAAAACCGTATCAAACAGGAATATCTTCTTGGTATCGGCGGTGTTCTTATGCTTAAGAAACTTGGCGTGAAGGCTGAATTGTATCATTGCAATGAAGGACATGCCGCTCTACTGAACCTCCAACGTCTTGTTGATTATGTTCAGGATGACAAGCTTTCGTTTAATGAAGCTCTCGAAGTAGTGCGCGCTTCAAGCCTTTATACCGTTCATACTCCGGTTCCTGCCGGCCATGACTATTTCGATGAAGGCCTTTTTGGAAAATATATGGGCGAATATCCTGCGAAACTCGGTATTTCTTGGCAGGATCTTATGAATATGGGACGTGAGAATCCCGATACGAACGAACGTTTCTCAATGAGTGTGTTCGCTCTTAACACTTGCCAGGAGGCTAATGGCGTGAGCTGGCTTCACGGAGAGGTTTCCAAGAAGATGTTCTCGGGAATATGGAAAGGTTATAACTGGCGTGAATCACATGTCGGATATGTTACCAATGGTGTCCATATGCCTACCTGGGCGGCTTCGGAATGGAAGGCTCTTTACGAAAAGACATTCGGACTTGAATTCTTCCAGCATCAGAGTGATGTGAAATATTGGGAAAAGATTTACGATGTTTCGGATGATGAAATATGGAATCTGCGTATGACGATGAAGAACAAGTTCATCAATTTTGTACGCAGAGACTTCCGTGAAAAGTGGATTAAGAATCAGGGCGATCCTTCGCGTATTATGTCTATTCTTGACAAAATCAATCCCAATGCGCTTATTATAGGCTTTGCTCGCCGTTTCGCCACTTATAAACGCGCTCATCTTCTTTTCTCAGATCTTGATCGTCTTGCCGCTATTGTGAACAATCCTCAGTTCCCGGTTCAATTTATCTTTGCCGGTAAAGCTCACCCGGCTGATGGAGCAGGTCAAGGACTTATTAAACGTATTGTGGAGATTTCACGCATGCCGCAGTTCCTTGGTAAGATAATATTCCTTGAGAACTACGATATGATTGTTGCGAAACGTCTTGTATCGGGTGTTGATATCTGGTTGAATACTCCGACACGTCCACTTGAAGCTTCAGGAACATCGGGCGAAAAAGCCGAGATGAATGGTGTGCTTAACTTCTCTGTGCTTGATGGATGGTGGTATGAGGGTTACAAGTTCTCTGAAAAGGCCGGTTGGGCGCTTACTGACAAGCGTACATTTACCGATCAGGGACAGCAAGACCAGCTGGATGCCGCTACTATCTACTCTATGCTTGAGAATGAGATTATTCCATTGTATTTTGCGAAAAACTCTCGTGGCTACTCGCCTGAGTGGATTCAATATATCAAGAATTCTGTTGCCAAGATTGCTCCTAACTTTACCATGAAACGTATGATAGACGATTATATCAACCGTTTCTATGACAAGGAAGCTCATCGCACCAAGAAGCTGAAAGCCGGCAATTTCGCTCTTGCAAAAGAGATTGTTGAGTGGAAAGAGAAGGTTGCGGAAGCTTGGCCCGGAATTAAAGTCGAGTCTGTTGAAGAAACAACCGAATCAGGAGCTGCAGGCAAGACAGGCGAACCTTATACTATAACTATTGTTCTTGACACGAATGGTCTTGGACGCGACCTTGAGGTAGAGATGGTCGTTTATAAGGTTGAAAATGGCGAAGAGAATTTCGTTCACGCTGAACCGTTCCGTGTAATTGGCCAGGAAGGCAATCGTCTTACTTATCAGCTTAAGTCAAAGATGCGTGAATCAGGAGTGTTCCGTTATGCATATCGCGTATATCCATGGAATCCTAATCTCCCTCACCGTCAGGACTTCGCATATGTGCTTTGGATTTAATAAAATCATCACTATAAAATAATGAGGCCCACTGATTTCAGTGGGCCTCATTATTTTATGTGTTATCTTGTCGGATTTTAGCATGTATGTTCATCAAGATAAGGATTGAGTTTGTTCCATTCGCTGATAGTGGGCATCACTCCCATAGCTATCACTTCATCACGCAATTTGCATAGATGTTTGTAGCTTTCTTCCATCTCTTTTTCTTCTTCCGGAGTTCCTTTTATTGGCTTGCATGTTACGCCATCTTTTGTTATGCATGTTTCCATTGCCATCATGATATGGCTGAAATGGTCATTATTGACATATACTCCGGCAGGCCAACGGAATGGCGCTCCCCCCATGGCTGCCGCTATCATTTCGATTGAAAGGTAAGATGGGCTTTGGAATGATGAACGTCCGCGTAAATCAATGATGTGTTTTCCTCCTTGAATTACTCGTGTCTTCAATTCTTCCCATTCTTTCTCAGGCAGAGACTCGGTTCCGATAATTTCGGTAAGCGGTTTGCCGTTGACTGTTGTTGTGGAAGCGAAAACTGCCATTTGCTCGCCGTGACCGCCGTATGTGCGGCAATTTATAATTTCGTCAGCAGGGATTTTAAATAATTTTGAAAGTTCGCTGCGCAGACGTGTGCTGTCAAGCGCTGCAAGAGTGGTTACTTGCGATGGCTTCAATCCGGAGTATAATAATGTCACCAATCCTGTGATGTCAGCCGGATTGAATATTACGGTTATATGCTTTACGTCCGGACAGTAGGCTCTTACGTCTTTACCGAATTGTTCTGCGATTGCAGCATTCCCTTTCAGAAGATCTTCACGCGTCATGCCGGCTTTACGTGCGGCTCCTCCTGAGTTTACGATATATTTTGCTCCGCTCAGAGCCTCTTTTATGTCAGTGGTGTAAGTTATATTCATTCCTTCAAAACCGCAATGGAAAAGCTCTTCTGCCACACCTTCCAATGCCGGGCCGTAAGGGTCATATAAACAAATGTTTGGAGTCAGGCGCATCATTATGGCTGTTTGAGCCATATTTGAACCGATCATGCCGGCAGCTCCGACTATTACCAGTTTGTCTTTTGTTAAGAATTCCATATCTGTAATGTATTTTGGTTATATAATGAGTAACGTTTTTATGCGTTAATAGTTGTATCGTTATGCGGTGTTTGTTTGAAAAATTTGTAAAACAAATTTATTAAAATTTAATGGAAAAATGAAATGGACGTCAAATCAAAATATGAGATGAATTAACACTGATGCGCTAATAAAATGAAAAAATATAGAATTAGGCTTCTTGATTGTTGTATTTTCAAATTATTGTTGTAAATTTATAACGAAAACACCAAATAATTAATGTCTTATGAACAAGATTGATGACTTTCTATTTAACATCCGTTTTCCTCGCGGTGATGTTCGGTCAGGTTCATTGCTTGTTTCCGAGCCGTTTTTGAGGGAGAGCTATTTTAATCATAGTGTTGTATGCCTGGTTGAGTATGGCGGCAAGTGTGTCACTTCGATGGGTGTCGTTATGAATAAGCCTACCGATTATTGTTTGTCCGATTTGCTTGACGGTGTGACTCGTGAAGACCCGGTTCCTGTTTATTGCGGAGGGCCTTTGTCGGTTGACAGGCTCTATTGTATCCATTCTCTTGGAGAAGATCTTATTCCCGGCGCCAAAAGGATATGCGACGGTCTATATATCGGTGGTGATATTAATGCGATGATTGATTATGTCAATTCAGGTTATCCTCTTGATGGAAATATCCGCTTTTATCTCGGATATAGCGGATGGGATGCCGGACAGCTTGATTCTGAATTGGAGGATAATGTTTGGGCGGTTACTCAGATTAAATCTACAGAAAACCTGCTTTCAGGTTCGGCCGACGGTTATTGGCATGGATTGGTGCGTGAAATGGGAGCCGATTATAAAGGCTGGACATATCATCCACAGAATCCATGTCTGAATTGATTAAAGCTTAGTAGAAGGAATAATTAGGTGAATAATCGTTGAAGTGCGAATACATCGACAAAGTGCAGACCTCTTCTCAGCCATGAACGGTATCGTCCGCATATTTTGAATCCTGTTTTTTTGAACAATCTTATGCTTGCCTCATTATCTGCCGGTATTGTGGCGAAAATCTGGTGCATTCCAAGAAAATACGAGCAATATGTCGAAATAAGAGACAATGCTCTTGTTCCGTATCCTTGCGTTTGATATTGGCTGTCAATGATTATCCCTATGCCTGCTCGGCGGTTGTGTGGGTCAAAGTCATAAAGGTCGATTATGCCGATAACGGCTGAATCATGCTGCCGGATTATCATAAGACGGAGTTGCTGGGCGGAATATATATCCGGATTATATGTGGCGATATACTCTTCAATCGTTTTTTTTGAAAATGGTGCGGTCGATGTTCCGACGCTCCAAAGTTCCGTGTCATTTTCCCATTTGTAGATAATGTCGAGATCATACGGCTCCGGGACTCGGAGGGTTATTATGTCGTCTGATAAATATAAGGTGTTGTTCATCGTTGATTGCGGTTGAATGAATCACTGAATAGAGTGCGATTCAGTAGTGAACGTCCGAGAGTGATTTCATCGGTATATTCGATTTCATTGCCTACCGACACTCCTCGTGCGAGTTGTGTTATCTTCACAGGAAGTGCGCCCAGTTGACGGTATATGTAGAAATTGGTTGTTTCCCCCTCCATAGTGGCGCTTAGGGCGAGAATGATTTCCTGGATTGTCCCGTTTTTCACTCGTTCCACAAGCGATGCTATCTCGAGGTCGGCTGGACCGATGCCGTCCATCGGCGAAATCAGTCCTCCCAATACATGATACAGCCCGTGATATTGCCCTGTGTTTTCAAAAAGCATGACATCTTTCACGCTTTCCACGACGCACACTGTAGATGCGTCGCGTGACGGATTGGAACAGATAGGGCATACCTCTGTTTCGGAAATATTATGGCATTCGGAGCAGTAACGTATTCCTTTCCGTAGGTTTATTATTGCTTCACCGAGAGACTGTCCCATATGTTCATCTTGCCTGAGAATGTGCAATGCAAGCCTTAGGGCGGTTTTTCGTCCTATACCGGGAAGCCTGGACAATTCGTTGACGGCGGTTTCAAGTAGGGTAGAAGCGTATTCTTGTTCCATAATTACAATGTAAAGTTAGCTCAAATCAATGAACGCCGCAAACTGTAGAACGTAATTTTCTCAATTTTACTTTTTACATTGTCATTAAATGTTTAATTTTGCGTGTTCAAAGCAAAATTTGCTCAAATAGACAATGAAAATTATACGTAAAGTCGAAGAACTTAAGAAGGCGCTTGCCGCAGATAAGGCCGATGGTAAAACAGTAGGTCTTGTCCCTACTATGGGCGCTCTTCATGCAGGACACGTGTCGCTGATTGACCATGCCCGCAAAGAAAACGATGTAGTCGTTGTAAGTGTATTTGTGAATCCTACGCAATTCAATAATCCTGAAGACCTCCGTACATATCCGCGCACCGAAGAGGCCGATTGTGTTAAGCTTGAAGTAGCCGGGGTGGATTATGCATTTATTCCCGAAGTGGAGGAGATGTATCCTCAACCTGATACGCGTGTGTTTGACTTAGGCCCTGTGGCAGAGGTTATGGAAGGTAAAATGCGTCCTGGGCACTTTAACGGTGTAGCTCAGATAGTGAGCAAACTATTTGCTATTGTAGAGCCTATGCGGGCATATTTTGGAGAGAAAGATTTCCAGCAGATAGCTGTCATCAGACGTATGGTTGAGATTGAGGGATTTGATATAGAGATTGTCCCGTGTCCTATTAAGCGCGAGGATGACGGCCTGGCGTTGAGTTCGCGCAATGTGCGTCTTGATCCTCAGCAGCGTGCGGTCGCTCCGAAAATCCATAAAGTGCTTGCCGAAAGTGTCGGTTGGGCTCCACAGATGACGGTAAGTCAGGTAAAGTCCCATGTGGTCGATGACATAAATGCTTATCAGGGTATGGAAGTTGAGTATTATGAAATTGTGAATGGCTACGACATGCAGCCGATTTCTGATTGGTCGGATACGGATTATCCTGTCGGATGTGTGACAGTCAATGTCGGAAATGTCCGTCTTATTGATAATATTAAATATTCTGCTGCGAAATGATGCAAGTTGAAGTGGTGAAATCCAAGATTCACCGTGTTACCGTTACTGAAAGCAACCTTGCTTATATCGGCAGTATCACGATTGATGAAGACTTGATGGATGCTGCTAACATTATTGCCGGAGAGCGTGTATACATCGTAAATAATAATAATGGCGAACGGTTTGACACTTATGCCATT
>CAZYXN010000139.1:0-6440 GCA_964651105.1 uncultured Muribaculum sp.
GCGTTCGAGCCATACTTTATTGCGCTATCTGAGTTTTATCGGACAGCAATAATTTATTATTAACAAGGGTTTATGTTGCAAAACATATTTTAACTATTTTAAAGGATATATCACAGGTCTTAAAACCCATGGGAATGGAGTTTTCTTGACAATCGATTTATCGTCCATAACTTTTTTAAACGCCACGGCGATCTCTTCAGGAGTAGCGGCTCCGGCAGGGACCACATAATACAGTGGTTCGGCAGTTTTCACCAGCAATGCGTCGGGATAGCCTGCCGCTCTAAGCCTCTCGACCTGCGACTTGGCATTGAATATCTGCTTGAACTGATTGACCACCACGGAGTAAGGCTTAACAGTCTCGGGAGTCGAATAGCCGGGAACTACAGCGACCTGAGCCGTGACTATGGGGATTGAGTCGCCGTCAACAATCAAGCGGGAGTCAATCGCTTCACGGCGCATCTGCTCGTATATCGTGCCGTCGACTGGCGATTTGTCCATGGATTTTTCTTTCGCCATCTCGTAGGCGGCTCTGTAATTAGCTTCGGTAGTCTTGCATCCGGTCGCTGTCATCAATAAAGCAGCGGCGCATGACGCCAATAATAACAGTTTCATAATATTAAAATGTTACAGATAACAAATTTACTCATTTTCCCACAATCCCCATCCACTATCCGGTAAATTATATTCTTTTAATAACGTCTACAATATCAGAATCAACAGACACGCACGACTTTTTCATAGTTTAAATTGAAATTAACGGTAATTCGGGAATGTCTAAATAACTTATCGTATAGAAGCTTAAATAAGAAAAACATTAGAAAATCTTCGCAGACATGGTGTTTAGTTTATACTATTTTCGGCGGCGGAGGATGACGTAGATGATGACCGGAGCGCCGATAAGGGGGGTGACGGCATTGAGAGGGATGACTCCGTTTTCGGGAATTACAGTGATAAGATTGCAGAGCATGGCGACAATCGATCCGCACATGAGAGTCGCGGGCAGAAGAATACGATGATTGTCGCTTCGGAATATCATGCGCGCGATGTGGGGAACTGCCAGCCCAATGAATGAGACAGGGCCACAATAGGCCGTGATTACAGCAGTCAGAATTCCGGTAGAGAAGAGGAGCCTGTTACGCACGCTTTTCACATTCATGCCAAGATTTATGGCGTAATTATTGCCAAGAAGAAGCAGATTAAGAGGTTTTATCAGGAGTATCGACATGAGTATTCCGGCCAAAGTTATCGTCGCGAATACAGGCATCTGAGCCATCGACACCCCATTGAATGTTCCCATGCCCCACATGGTGTAACTATGCACGCCCTGGGCCGTAGAGGAAAAATTGAGCAGCGTGATGGCGGAAGATGTAAGGTATCCAATCATAATGCCCGAGATAAGTAGCATGAGATCATTTTTAAGCCAGGACGAGAAGAGCAGCAAAACTCCCATTATCGAGAGGCTGCCTACGAACGCGCCAGTAATGATTGCGGCGTAACCGTTCCATGAATAATTTCCGGCAACAATTGTTCCGCCAAGCATAAGCATGACCAGGGCGACTCCCAGACTCGCGCCGGAGGTTATACCCAATATCGAAGGACCTGCAAGAGGATTGCGAAAAGCTGTCTGAAGCATCAATCCTGAGACGGCAAGTCCGGCTCCGGCAAGCAATGCCGTTATGACCTGCGGCAAACGGCTTCCAAGCACAATAAAACGAATTGAACCTCCGGACTCGCCGCCACCGGTCAAAATATCCAGCACATCGGCAAAAGGTATGTCGACTGAACCGATAAACAGGTTCAGAACAAACAATAGAAGCATGCCGACGGACAGGATTGCAAATCTCATATGCCTTATTTTAATCTTTCACGAGCTTGAAATAACGGGACTCAACCGAATCGGCCATCAATTCAGGATGAATAAGCGTCATAAACTCAGCCAGAAGCCAGTGAGGATGAAACGGCACCTCTTCATAGAAATAATTTACCGATGTGTTGCAGCCATAAACATTTTTGTTTATGAACGGTTTAAGCCTGGCATATATTGCATTGTCACTCGCAAGCTGAGACAGAGAAAGGTCATCATTCTGGGAATAGCGTATGAGCCAGACATCGGCATCGGCCGCTTTATAAAGCACTTGTTCAGGAGCGATACCGGTACTGCCCGAAATCAGATACTCGTCAAAAATATTTTTTCCGCCGGCATCTTCAATAAAACGACCCATGGTAGAGTAAGCGCCGGGGACGTTCCACACCGTGCCATAGACGCGATCCATCAGCACCCGGGGACGGGCAGAAGCGCTGTCGGCCCGGGATTTAACGGCCAGATACTTTACCTCGGTATCTTTAAAAATAGAATCGGCGACAGTTGTTTTTCCAAACAGACGGCCGTAGAATTTCATCCACTCAGCACGCCCCAACGGAGAAGTCTCCATGTAATCGGCACACTCAATAACCGGTATGCCAAGCTGAGATAGCTTGCCATATCCATTGGAGTTTTCAAACGGGGAGAGCAAAATCGCGCCAGGACGCAACTCTATTATGCGTTCGATGTTAGGCGACATGCTGTTGCCGCAATCGGCAATGTCCCCCGACTGCAACCGCGATACAAGCTGTGGCTGATGAATATACTGCACGTCGCATATTCCCGTTATTGCATCGGCGGCACCAAGTTCCGAGACAAGACTATTGTGCACGGAAGAATAAATGACTGAACTTTTCAACGGGGTTCTCACGACAGTGCCATCAGGCATATCCTTCGGAATGTCCGCTCCGGCAGGAATGAGAAGATATGTATGTAGAATTCTGGCCGTATCCCACGGATTGCGTATGTCGACTTTTGTAAAACCGTCATAATCAATCATCGCAAGATTTACGGCATAAGACATGGGGATGGTATCTCCGCCCGTCTCCGAAAAACGAGCATTGCCGCCCTTGCATGAAAACAAGAGCGACAACACTACAAACGCAGAAAAAAAAGTATTAAAAAGGTTTCTCATGAATTACTCATAATTGAAAAACATCGCTACCGGGCATACGCCAACAGAGAATTTATGGGAGAAATTGCCCTGAGCGTCATATTCATTGCAATATCCGGGAATAGCATAGCTGACCTTTCCGTTGTCCAACGAATAGGATGTGATATAAATTTTTCCGGTAATAGGGTCAACAGCCAAAGCAGCGGGACTGTCAATCTTACTCTCACCCTGGAGCATATCGCTTTTTGACTGACGGCGGATGTCATAAGCCGAATACTCAATAGTAGGCACTCCGTAAGGGGCATTGATGTAATAAAGAGTATTGCCCTGAATGTCGGCGATAGTAGCTTCAGCTACTTCATCAAAAGACTTATCAGAGTTCATTTTATAAATCTTTGAT
Source organism: uncultured Muribaculum sp. (assembly GCA_964651105.1). Taxonomy (GTDB): domain Bacteria; phylum Bacteroidota; class Bacteroidia; order Bacteroidales; family Muribaculaceae; genus Muribaculum. The sequence goes on from CAZYXN010000139.1 coordinate 3,376, forward strand.
GCGACATCTCCATAGTTGCCTTTGGCAAGCAAGAAAAGGTCACGTCCATTAGAGAGGAACTGGCAGGGATTCAACGGCACGGTAAATGTCTCGGCAGCGGTGAACGTACCCAAATCTATACGTGTGGCAGTAGTTCCATAACCGGTAGTATTATAGCTCATACCATCGGAATTGGGCACATAAAGATCATCGCCAACTATCGCCATAATCTCAGGATTAGGGCCGACCTTCACAGTCTTGTCAATGGAGAGCGTGACAGTGTCGAGACGTGAAACATAACCGTTGTACATCGAGATATAGACATTTCCGTCCTTTGCAATAAGCGAACGCGGATTTTGTCCTTCAGCTCCGGTCAATGAAATTGTCTTTTCAGCCTTCATCGTCTTACGATTGACGATTTCAATAGTATTTGACTGATAAACTCCGATATAAACTCTCGAGCCATAAACGACAGCGCCCTGAGGGGTATCGCCGATCTTACGGTCGTTGGCCTTGAAGAAAACCTCCTGAGAAGATTGCTGAGTGTTAAAATCAATGTAAGAAAGACTTCCGTCAATCTTATTTCTCATGTTACCCTGATTGATTACAAACACACCCTCGCTAATCTCGGGACGATCGGGATTGATTCCCTTATCGTCATCATCATCGCTACAAGCCACAAAACCTACTGAGGTTAAAGCAAGAATGGCACATAAGTAAATGTTCTTTCTCATAATAATTTTTACAAATAATATATGGTTAGTTAAACGAATATCTGATTGAAAACAGCCACGAGCGTCCCGGCATCGGATAGCGTACGACCACTTCATACTGCTTATCAAACATGTTCAATAAATCGGCTCGCAATTCTATCGACTGATTATTGAAACGGAATGTCCTGCAGGCCGACGCGCCAAACTCCATGTATCCGGGAATTCTTGTGGAGGGCAGATTATTGTTAGTGGCATAACGCGCACTCACTCCGGAGCCATGCACGGAAACATTCACCCATGGATTCTCATAACTCAACGACATGCCTCCGGAATTCAACGGAGTATAGGCCACCTGCTTCATCCAGTCGCTGGAATTGCGGCTGGTGCGTGGCTGCGCCCGTTGATAGCTGTAATTTCCGGCAACAATCAAAGATTGCTTTGCCGATACCTGAAATGCGGCGTTAAGCGTGACATCGAGTCCGAACATTCTGACTTTGCCGAGATTCATCATATTCCAGATGAACATGTTGTATGGTATAGCCACAATTTTATCCTTGACATGATTCACATACCCGTCGACAGTGAGAGACAGCTCAGGCAGCCATGAAAAGGATGGAGCCTTATATGTCACCCCAGCATTAACCTGCTCGGTATTTTCGGGTTTAAGATTCGTGCTTCCGTAATGGTCAAAATAAGCCTCATTGAAGGAGGGAACCCTGAATATGCTTTTATAAGAGAGTCTCACAAACAAATCCTGTCGGGCAAACGGCTGCCAAGACATACTGACCGACGGAGAGAAACGCGAGGCATCACGACCCTTTTCTCCCGATTTAACATCATTGAAATATAACGAATAAAGCGCCCGTGCCATCACAGTTACACCTTTATAACGGTATCGTGCAGAAAGCGACTGCAACACACTGTTCCGATAAGGGCGATTGTCGTTAAGAAGATTACTGTTAAGGTTATTAAATGAATAATCAGCAGAATAATCAATGGCCCACTTTTCATCAGGGAGAAACAACACACATCCTGACGCATATACTTCCCTCTGCCAATAATTCTGGTTTAAGACTCCTCCGGGATATATGCCTTTTTCATCGTGATAAAGGGACGCTGCCCAATTGAATTTGGCATTTGCCTGAACCGACCATTTCGCATTTACCGCATTCCTATATTGAAGCTGAGCAAAAAAGTTACGCTCTCTAAGTTTTTCATTGCTGACATCATTGTAATATATGACCGGGCCTGGAAGATGCCGTCCATTGTCATAATAATAGATTTTTCCTTTAAGCGATGACCGTGACGAAATCTTCCATCCAGCATTCAATTCAGCATGGCCAGAATTCATCATGCTGTTGTTGCGTCGCTCCCGAGTCACAATCGAGCCGTTTTTCAAAGTGAAAGGATAGTCATTGTCAGTATGAATGAATTCACCGATTGCAGAAAGCACGACTTTATCGGAAAGATTTTTACCTATCTTGAAGAATGGATTCACATTTCCAAATGAGCCGGCTCTGAATTGCGTCACAAAATGCACGCGGTCATCACCCTCTTCGGGCAATCCTATGGTCGATATTGACAATGTAGCGGCTGAGGCGGCAGCACGGGCAGGAATAAATATGTCGTCATTGTCCCCTATTATCATTGTCAGCGAACCGACATTGTCCAACGAGTAACGTGACACGTCTATCTGTCCGCTTTGACAGTCACTCAGTGAAATCCCGTCATACACAACCGCCGTATGTGCCGCGCCGAAACCTCTCACGGAAACAGTTTTCAAGCCACCGGCGCCTCCATAATCACGCAATGTGACACCGGGAAGGCGATGCATCGCATCGGAAATATCGGTAACTCCGGTAATTTTCATCCTGTCGGTATCCAGAGAATGAAGAGGAGCCGAGCTTGTCAGAGTCTTGCTCGCACGCACAGCTCTTACCTCAACACTGTCCAGATTATGAATTCTATCTGCGACAGTATCGACCGGGGCAGTGCTTCCTAACACTGTCAACGCGCAAGCCAATAAATTTAAACTCATTATATGCCTTCTCATCCTCGAAGAAAAACATTATCAATCCGCATCAGGCAGGTCTTCGGACTTATCTCTACGAGGATTTCGGATGCCTTCCCGAAAACAACGATTTCAGTGGCTTTATTTCCGCCCTCGTTCAACCTTTCAGCTGAAATGAGAATTACCGCAGCGGGACTGTCCGGGATTCTCACCCGTGTTCCCTTTTAATCGTTCCGCAAAAACGAAACGAACCAAATGCTCGGCAAAATTATAAAAATTTTCCCATACCTCCAAACGGTTTTACAAGTTAAGACCCCATCCCACAAAATATGTTAACGTCAGGGTCGCAGCAGCACGCCATC
>CAZYXN010000140.1:0-6428 GCA_964651105.1 uncultured Muribaculum sp.
TTGCTCGAAAACCCACCGCCCTGACGTTAACATATTTTGTGGGATGGGGTCTTAGTTCGGAATAATCTTTAGAATATTCTTTATTGGTGCTGACGACTTTCCCGCCCGGAACTCTGACTGCGACCGGATGTTCAGTCTGTGACATAGCCCAATTAAGCATAGCCACATATTCTTCTTTGCAGGAAGGCGCGAGATATACGAAATTAGGGATATTGCTTATGAGCGCGATGTCAAACCATCCTAAATGAGTCACGTCATTCATGCCAAGCAACGAACCGTAAAAAATATTCAGGACAATCGGATTGTTATTTATTGCGACATCCTGCGACATTTGGTCATAGGCTCTCTGGATAAATGAACTTACGACTCCGAAACACGGGCGGCCTCCTTCACGCGCCATGCCTGATGCCATCGCGACAGCCTCTTGTTCGGCAATTCCAACGTCAATAAATTGGCTGCCTGTACGTTTTCTCAATGTCGGTCCAAAGCCAAGAACTCCAGGGGTTCCTGCTGTAATGACGGCGGCAAGAGGATTTTTCGCCAGTTGCTGTATCATAGTTTCGGCAAATATATCACTATAATCGATGGTGTTGTCATCGTGTACAGGATTTCCCGAGACCAAATCAAACGGAGCTCCGAAATGAAATTGTTCTTTGTGAGCTTCCGCAGGAGCAAAGCCTTTCCCTTTTTGAGTGTTTATGTGGACTACAATAGGGTGATTTATATCTTTCACCGAATTAAAAACATTGACAAGAGTCTCGACATCATTGCCATAGGCCACATATTTGTAATCATAGCCAAGAGATTTGAAATAATTGCATTCCGCATTACCATCTGTCTCACGCAACAGACGAAGATTATCATATAATCCTCCGTGGTTTTCGGCAATCGACATGTCGTTGTCATTTACGACAATGATAAAATTGGAGTCCAAAGTAGCTCCAAAGTCAAGGCCTTCAAATGCCTCTCCTCCGCTCAACGAGCCGTCTCCGACAATTGCAATAATATTTTCATTGCCGCCTTTCAAATCTCGAGCTTTTGCCATGCCTCCCGCAAGGCTGACTGCTGTCGACGTATGCCCGATTGTGAAAAAATCGTGCTTGCTTTCTGCCGGATTGGTGAATCCGCTCACATCGTCGTAATGCTTTGGATCCAGAAACGCTTCGATTCTACCGGTCAGCATTTTGTGAACATAACATTGGTGAGAAACGTCAAACACTATCTTGTCCGTCGGTGAATTGAATACATAGTGTAGGGCTATTGTAGCTTCGACCATGCCGAGATTCGGGCCGATATGACCGCCGTGGATACTGAGTTTTTTCAATAAAGCCATTCTAATCTGTGCCGATAGCTGTCCAAGTTCTTGTACTGACATCTTTTTTATGTCGGCAGGCGAATGTAAATCAGACAAATTCATATATTGTAATATTTAGGTTATAGTCATTTTGAAGAAGAAACGGAATTCATTAATTTAACGATTCTATTTTTAATAAGTTGAACGTATTTCCCCGACTATAGCATATTTATAAAAATTTAATACAACATATCCATGCCTTTCAGTTGAGTATATGATTAATAGAAGATTACGAACTCATAAAATCATGATTTTTACTAAAAAACGGCAAAAAAAGTCTAAATACTAATGAAAAAGATGAATTTTTTCGTAGATTTGCAACATATTTTTCAGGATATTCATCCGAAATTATTTTATTAATATTTTTGTGCTTAGTTTAGGCGAATTATGGAAGAAATTACAAAAAAAAGAGGCGGTCGCCGTCCCGGTGCAGGCCGCAAAAAATCTACCGTGAAGCGTTATGGTTTTAACGCTCCGGCAAGAGTTCACGCGGTACTTGAGCAAGTGGATAGTATCACTGAATTTATTTGTGAGGCTGTCCTGAAACACGGTCAAGATAAGGGCTTGTGTTAGTTCGTTAAGTTTAGCTTTATGAGCTAAAAAAGCTGCTTTCTATGTAGAAGGCAGCTTTTTTGTTATAATAAATTGCCATAATCTGAATAAAAAAGTGTAAATTGCATTAAATTAACCCATGATAAATGAAATCTGATGAAATAAGACTTATCGAACTGCCTAAAATCGAGGATGAACGAGGTAATCTGTCGTTTATTCAATTTCCCGACACATTGCCGTTTGAGCTTAAACGCACATATTGGATATATGATGTCGCCGGCGGCAATTCACGTGAAGGACACGCTTTTAGAATGCAGGAAGAGGTCATAGTAGCCCTGTCGGGTTCTTTTGATATAATTGTTGATGACGGGAAAAATCAGTACCGGTATCATATGGCCAGATCATACTATGGTCTTTATATTCCCAAGCTGACCTGGCGGGAACTTGACAATTTTTCAACTAATTCTGTCGCCTTGGTATTGTCATCCACTTCATATGATGAAAATGATTATATAAGAGATTATACTTCTTTCAAGAATGAAAAAATATCCGTTTCTTGATCTCGGGCTTGTAAACAAGCGATATGCCGATAATCTCAAAGCGATATGCAGTCAGATAATCGACAGCGGCAGATATGTGGGAGGGCCTGAAGTTGAAAACTTTGAAACCCAATTGGCCGATTATGTCGGCGCTCGTTATTGCGTAGGGGTCGGTAACGGGCTTGACGCATTGCGGCTAATATTAAGAGCCTATAAAGAGCTCGGGGTGATGAAAGACGGCGATGAAATAATAGTGCCTTCAAACACTTATATCGCGACAGTCCTGGCCATAACCGATAATCAGCTGTCGCCTGTATTTGTAGAGCCTGACATAGACACTTACAATATTGACGATTCACTAATAGAACGGCATGTCACATCACGTACTAAAGCCATTCTGACAGTACATCTCTATGGACTTCCCGCATATTCAAACCGTATGAAATCGATTGCCGACAAATACGGTCTGAAAATTATCGAAGATAACGCACAGGCTATAGGCTCTCGAATAGGGGATATTTTTACAGGACATATGGGGGATGCCGCAGCATTCAGTTTTTATCCGACCAAAAATCTTGGCGCGCTCGGCGACGCTGGCGCAGTCACTACCGACAATCAGGAACTGGCAGAGGCGGTTCGCGCGTTGGGCAACTATGGAAGTCTGCGGCAGTATGATAATATTTATGAAGGGGTCAACAGCCGGCTTGATCCTATTCAGGCAGCGATGCTGTCATTCAAATTGAAATATATTGAACAGGAAAATTCGGAACGAAGAGAACTGGCGACAATATATGACAATACGATAAACAATCGAAACGTAATCACGCCTATAACCAAAGGCGGATATCATACGTATCATCAATATGTGGTAAGAGTAAAAAATCGTGATGAATTTCGCGAATATTTGTTGAAAAATGGCGTAGGAACCGCAATTCATTATCCGACCGCCATTCATCACCAAAAATGCTACCGCCGTTTCTCGGGATTGAATCTTCCTGTCGCGGAACGTATTGCCAATGAAGTTGTCAGTCTTCCTATCAGTCCTGCCTGCACTTCAAAAAACGACGTATCGCAAATATCTAAAATTATAAATAACTATAATATACGCTCAATATGAAGCCAACGACATTATATGACTGTAAAGTCATCAGCCTTGAGACTATATGCCATCAACGCAGAGGCAATCTGACAATATGCCAGAACGGAAAAGGGATGCCTTTTGATGTGAAGCGCGTATATTATCTTTATGACGTGCCTGGAGGGGAGTGCCGTGGCGGTCATTCTCACAGAGAACTCCATGAAATGATAGTAGCTGTCAGCGGCAGTTTTACTGTAACTATAGATGATGGCAAAGAGAAAAAATCGTATATGCTCAATCGTTCCAATAAAGGGCTGCACATCGTTCCGGGTATATGGCGAACTCTCGATGACTTCTCATCAGGCGCTGTCTGCCTTGTTCTTGCTTCTGACAAATATATAGAGGCGGACTATATCCGCCTCTATAAAGATTTTTTATTGTCCAAAAACATTGATTAGAGCATGGCCAAAGCCGCTTTATAATCAGGTTCATGGGTAATTTCGTCAACAAGCTCACGATATATGACCTTGCCGTTTTCATCTATAATGATGACCGCACGTGCAAGCAGACCTTTCAACGGGCCGTCAATCAGTTCCACGCCATAATCCCTGGCAAACTCCGGAGAACGAAATGCCGATGCCGGATATACATTTTCAATTCCTTCAAGAGTGCAGAAGCGCTTGGCTGCAAATGGCAAGTCCATTGAGACGCAAATTACAGCGGCTCCTTCTTTTTTTGTCGCTTCTTCATTAAATTTCCGTACTCCCATCGCACAAACAGGAGTATCCAGGCTTGGGAATATGTTCAATACAATCTTTTTGCCGGGAAAACTTTTGAGTGTGATATCTTTAAGATCCACATCCACAAGAGAGAAATCCGGAGCTTTTGAACCCACCGCAGGTACCGTGCCATAAGTGTGGCACTCATTTCCACTGAAATATACAGTTTCCATACAGTTAAATTAATTATTTAGTTATTCAAGTTGTCATTATTTACCGGCCACAGCCGCTTTTTGTATAACAATTGAGGATAGGTCATTGTTGAATCCGATAACCACATCTGATACTATGCCATCGCTTTTCGTTATTATAGTCACCGGAAACGACGACACTCCACAGTCGCGGGCTAATGATTTAGCGCTCATAAGTAGATGTTCTCCAGGACGAATTGACGGAATAATACTCTCGATTTCATCAATATTGTTATTAGTGAAAGCCCAGATGACATCAGCGTTAACAGGGAGCAAATCTACCGCCTTACGAATTTCTGATACTGTAGAGGAAGCGAATCCTGATTTTGAATCTATAAGGACAACCAGTGTGAGCGTACGAAATGCGTCTCCACTGCGACGAGAATACCGTTCGCCGGTGGTAGTCGGTAACGCAAATCCCGGCAATCGTTGTCCTTGCATATTCTCAATCGCATAATTGCTTTCCCTGAATTTTTCAAAAATCAATGGATATCTTCCCATTAATTCCGACTCCGTTATCGATTTGCAAAGGGCACTGTTGACCGTTGTATTGTTATATTCAGTAATGATTGTCTGCTCAACCAAAGCACCGGGATTATTTTCTATTTCAGAGTATAACGGCATTCCGGTCTCTTTGTCAAACGCATACAGATATTCTTTACATATCTCTCCGTTAATCTCCATCATTCCTTCGATTGCCTTGCATTCATTGCCATTAATAATGGTGTCGGAATGCATTGTATAAGAATATCTGTCAGGATTCCCGTTGATCTCCTCCAATTGTTCCGCAAGAAATTGAGGAAGCAATGAACAGAATTGCACCCGTTTCTGTATTCCGGGAAGAGCACCTTTAGGAGCCGAAGGGAAAAATGGGATAGAATCCCAATCATAGTGATATTCCAGCAATCTTTCTCCATGAAAATCATAAACATTTCCATCATAATAAGCTGAAAAACCGTTCTGTTCCCCGGACGGGGTCATCATAGCCCAGTCTATGATATAGTCACATGGAGCGAGAGCGTCATTGGACGGAGCGGCCTGCGCCTCAAGCTTGATTGTATAGTCCACATCGGGCTGCAGTGACATCAGAATATGATAATTCAGTTCGGCAGTATAGCAATTTATACTTTTAAGGCCGCTTATAATTTCACTTATCCCCTGAGCGTTGCAACTCAAGGGATAAATAAGAGCAATTGCCAAAGACAATTTCAGTTTCCCGTTCATAAATAGAATAGTTGTTTGATATTATAACGAGAAACGGGTCAAAAATGTTTTGACCCATTTCTCGTTGAAATATATTTTTCAGCAGATATCAAACATTGAATCGGAAATGCATGATATCCCCGTCATTTACCACGTATTCCTTACCTTCAATACTGAGTTTGCCAGCCTCCTTAACTCCGGTCTCTCCTCCGAGATTGACATAATCGTCATATTTAATCACTTCGGCACGAATAAAACCTTTTTCAAAGTCGGTATGAATTATTCCGGCACATTGCGGAGCTTTGCTTCCTCTCATAAATGTCCATGCTCTTACTTCATCTGGCCCGGCGGTGAAGTATGTCTGCAAATCAAGCAACGCATATGCCGACCTGATGAGACGGCTGACTCCTGATTCCTCAAGCCCTATTTCATTCAGGAATTCCTGTCGTTCTTCCCAAGTGTCAAGTTCGGCGATATCAGCTTCTGTCTGAGCCGCGACAATCAAGAGCTGCGCTCCTTCGTCCTTAATGGCCTCCCGAACAGCGTCGACATATTTATTGCCATTTACGGCTGATGCGTCATCGACATTACAAACATATAGCACCGGCTTTGCGGTAAGGAGAAATAAATCGCGCGCAAATTTATTTTCATCTACACTGTCAAATGTCACCGAACGTGCCGGTTTGCCTTGTTCAAGAGCTTCTTTAAACTTGCAAAGCACTTCATATTGCA
>CAZYXN010000141.1:0-6128 GCA_964651105.1 uncultured Muribaculum sp.
CCTTCGCTTTCACCATAAAGCTGCTTCCACCATTCGCCGAAATAATGGAGTTTTGGATGATAATTTACAAGAATCTCAGTCTTCTTGCCTGCACGGTAAAGGAGATTACGGGTAGAGGCATAAAGCTCACAGATATTGTCGTCACTCGCTTTAAGGGTTTCATGCTGCATGTCGAGCGCGCCCTTTACAAGCTTCTTGATATCAAATCCGGCCACTGCAATAGGAAGCAATCCGACAGGAGTCAGTACAGAAAAACGGCCGCCTACATTGTCGTCAATCACAAATGTCTTGTAACCTTCTTCGGTCGCAAGCTGACGCAAAGCGCCTTTCTTGGCATCGGTAATTGCCACGATACGTTTTCCGGCTTCTTCTTTGCCGACCTGAGCTTCAAGCTGCTCTTTAAGCAGACGGAAAGCGATAGCCGGTTCGGTGGTTGTTCCGGATTTTGAAATCACGATTATACCGAATCTCTTATCCTTCAAGAAGTCCTGAAGTTCGGAAAGATAATCCTCACCAATATTCTGACCGGCGAAAAGAATCTTCGGATTGCCGGCCTGAACCGGCTTATAATATTCAAATGAATCGCTCAGCGCCTCAATAACTGCTTTAGCTCCGAGATAAGAACCGCCGATACCAATTGAGATTACATAGTCACAAGAGTTGCGGAGGTCGTTGGCGACAGCGATAATCTCGTCAAGATCATGCTGCGGAGTACGCTCCGGAAGATCGAGCCAGCCAAGAAAATCATTGCCGGCTCCGGTACCAGATTTAAGTTTTTCAAGCGCCGGAGCTGCCACTGACTGTTCCAACGCATGCACATCATTCAGCGAAACAGCTGAAAGTGCCGAATTGATGTCTACTTGAATTTTTTTCATAATATTTAAATTCATTAGTGAATGTATGTTAGTTTGTCACTCAAATTCATAGCTCATCCTCTCTATCGTACGCGCTATCGGACAATTACGATATAGCGTGTCATAAACGCAATCAAGAATTGGCATTCTGACCTGATATTTCTCATTTATCTCATGCATACATTTGGCGCCATAATAGCCTTCGGCAACCATCTCCATCTCCATCATCGCCCTTTTCACCGAAATACCGCGTCCAATCATAGTGCCGAAATTATGATTGCGGGAAAAACGGGAATAGGAGGTGACAAGCAAATCACCGAGATATACAGAATCACAGATACATCTTTGACCTGGAACGACCGAATCGATAAACCGGGACATTTCCCTTACGGAATTGGAAATAAGAATAGCCTGATAATTATCCCCTTCTTTAAATCCGTGAACCATGCCCGACGCTATCGCATAAACATTTTTCAGCACACCCGCATATTCTATGCCGCACACATCGGTCGACACAAGAGTCTTCATTTTTTTACCGTTGAGCAGCTCGGCAAACTCTTTCGCATGCTCCATGTCATTGCAGGCGACGGTCAGATAGCTCAGGCGCCCAAGGGCCACCTCTTCAGCGTGACAAGGCCCGGCTATGACAATAACATTATCGGGATGGACATTCCAGCGAGCCTCAAGATAATCGCTTATAAGCTCATTCTCGTCAGGAATGATGCCTTTGGTCGCAATTACAACCGTCTTATCGGATATATCAGAGTCAAGCTTGGCAAGATGATCTTTAAAATAAGGCGAAGGCATTGCCATCAGCAAGGTGTCGGCCTGACGGCACGCTTCGTTAATATCGCTATAAAAACGTATACGTTCGATAGGAAATTCAACATCGGAGAGATAAGCCGGATTATGCCCGAGACGCTTGAATTCTTCAATTCTGTCGTCACGGCGCATATACCAGATAATCTCGCTGCAGTTGTGCAGGAGAATTTTGGCAAGGGCGGTGGCCCAGGAGCCTCCGCCCATAACCGCTATTTTTCTTCCACTGCTGATATCCATGCCTTAATATCGTCCTGAGTCGGGTTCTTAAGTTCAAGTTTGAATTTCTTATTCAGTCCGCAGAGATCCTGAAACAATTTCCCCGGATTAGCGCCGGCAAGCTGGGATACAGTCATGATTCCGGCTTTTTGCAACGGAGCCACCCATTCTTCCGGCACACCGATGGCGGTATAGGCCTCTGCTTTGTCACGCGGCTGCGTCTTTTCGGGACGCATCTGCGGGAATAACAATACTTCCTGGATAGTTGTTTGCCCTGTCATAAGCATAACCAATCGATCCATGCCTATTCCCATGCCTGATGTAGGAGGCATACCGTATTCAAGCGCCCGGATGAAGTCCTTGTCGATAATCATCGCCTCGTCGTCACCTTTTTCGGCAAGACGCATCTGCTCTACGAAACGCTCGTATTGGTCAATCGGGTCATTAAGTTCGGAATAAGCGTTGGCAAGCTCCTTGCCGTTGACCATAAGTTCAAAACGTTCGGTCAGTTCCGGATTGTTGCGATGACGCTTGGTGAGAGGAGACATTTCGATAGGATAATCGATGATAAATGTAGGCTGAATATAATTGCCCTCGCATTTTTCACCGAATATCTCGTCAATAAGCTTTCCTTTGCCCATCGTCTCGTCGACCTCAATACCGAGTTTTGCAGCTACCTCGCGAAGCTGCGTCTCGTCCATACCGGTAATGTCTATGCCGGTATGCTCCTTGATTGAATCAATCATGGTGATACGCTTGAACGGAGCTTTGAAACTTATGACATTATCGCCAACCTTAACCTCGGTCGTGCCGTTAACATCAAGACATATGCGTTCGAGCATTTTTTCGGTAAAGTCCATCATCCAGTTGTAATCCTTGTAGGAAACATATATTTCCATACAGGTGAATTCCGGATTATGCGTGCGGTCCATACCTTCATTACGGAAGTTCTTGGAAAATTCGTATACGCCTTCGAAACCGCCTACGATAAGACGTTTCAGATAAAGCTCGTCAGCTATACGGAGATACAACGGGATATCAAGCGCGTTGTGATGTGTGATAAACGGACGCGCGGCGGCGCCTCCGGGAATCGACTGCAATATAGGAGTCTCCACCTCCATATAGCCATGCTCGTTGAAATATGCGCGCATCGAGTTGAACACCTTTGTGCGCTTGATGAATATATCTTTGACTTTGTCGTTTACAACCAAATCGACATAACGGCGGCGATAACGGAGTTCAGGGTCATCAAACGCGTCATAAGTAACGCCATCCTTCACTTTAACGATAGGAAGCGGACGGAGCGATTTGCCAAGGACAGTCAATTCCTCGGCATGAATGGATATTTCACCTGTCTGAGTGCGGAACACATAGCCCTTGATTCCCACAAAGTCACCGATATCAAGCAATTTCTTAAATACGACATTGTACAAATCCTTGTTTTCGCCCGGACAAAGGTCGTCACGGCTTATATAGACCTGTATACGGCCGCGAGAGTCCTGCAACTCCATAAACGAAGCCTTACCCATGATGCGGCGACTCATAATACGGCCTGCGACACATACTTCACAGCGTTCGGCTTCATCATTGAAAGACTCTTTAATCTCGGTCGTATAAGCGTCCACAGGATAAAGAGCGGCGGGATACGGGTCAATGCCCATTTTACGCATTTCGTCGAGACTGCCTCGGCGCACTATCTCTTGTTCACTTAATTCAAGTAGGTTCATAACTATCGCAATTTATCAAAATCTCCGCAAATGTACAATTTTTCAGCCACTTTTCCACTATTTACGCCATCAAAAACATCCGGCTGCCCAAAACACGCGCCAGCCAAACAACGTTCGGGCGATATAACATCTGAAACGGCATGATATAAAAATCCTTCTGCGGCATAGCAGTCCGGGCTGCCGCAGAAGGATTAAAACAATTGTAGATATATTTATTTCAATTTATAGACCTCTGTGCCGGCAAGAAGGAAACAGCCTGTTCCAAAATCGTCAAAATCGGGCACTGAATCATATGCCACAGGCTGACCGTCCTTAGGTTCTTTTCCGGTACCTTGCACATATCCGAGATATCCGTCGGGATGAACGGCATCCTTCACCATGGCATTCCAGGCCTTAACGACAACCGGGAGATACTTGTTACGGTCAAGCACACCGTTGTTGATACCCCAAGCCATTCCGTAAACAAACAGAGCGGTTCCGGTCAACTCTTTTCCTCCGAAGTTGCTTTCATCGTGAAGGCTGACATTCCAGAATCCGTCTTCGCGCTGACATTTTACCAACGCGTCACACATTGCCTGCAAATCCTTGATGTAGGCAGCACGATGCGGATCATCAGCCGGAATCTCGTCAAGAACACGAACCAGCGCCGCTACAACCCAACCGTTGCCGCGCGACCAATAGCAATTCTTGCCGTTAGGCTCTTTATACGGAGGCACAAAATCTTTATCACGCCACCATAGGCCCTCTTTCTGGTTAAACAGACCGCCGGCAAGAGTGTCTCGAGTCCAGCTATACATTTCCCACGCTTTTTCTTTATAACGCGGATCTCCTGTCTCCTTGCTCATCTTCGCCAACACGGGCATTCCCATCTGTATCGCGTCAATCCAAGTCCAGTCATTCACCTGAGGGGTATTGACAAGCATGTTCATCGTCCCCTTGGTTTTGGTCAGCATATGAGGTTCCGGAGTCAATCGGTACAAATCAATGTAGGTCTGCGCGCAACAATAATTATCGGCATTACGTGTAGGTGTCTCATCGCGGCGCATGCCCCATTTGTGAGTGTCAGCCCATTTATACGCATAATCATAGTAACGGTTGTCAGGATATATCGAATGCAACGCCATCAATCCTTCAAAATATATTCCACGTGTCCATATATTGGCTTCGTACACTTTCTTACGGGAATAATAAGGAATCCCTGCATATGGATCAGGATGCTTCTTAAGATAGTAATCATTGACCTTAATCAATGTCTTAAGAGTCTCTTTCTGATTAGGGAGCTCTACCGCCTGACTGCCAATAGCAACAAGCACGAGCAACAACATTAATAATTTTTTCATGATCAGAGATAATAATTGGTAAATATATGCAAATTTAAGGCAATAATTACATAATTGCAAATATCATCATAACAAAATCAGAATCAAGCATCTGACCAAACAAAAAGCCGCATCACAATCGCGACACGGCTTTAATCTTTTTATAAACCTGCAGTTATTCAGCCGATTTACAGCAATTACAACGTGCCACAAGCGACCAGATAATTACGGCAAGAGCAGCTCCGGCAAGCGGTCCCACAACCATAACCCAGAAATCACCCCAAGCATTCGGAGAGAACAAAGCAGGGCCGAAACTACGGGCAGGATTGACCGAACAATTGTCGACTGGAATGCCCACGATATTAACAAGGCCAAGAGCAAGACCGATGGCAAGACCGGCAAAATTGCCAAATCCTTTTTTCTCATCGGTGGCGCCAAGAATAATCAAGACGAAAAACATCGTCAGCAATATTTCGCTCAAGAGCGCCATACCCTGGCTCACGCCCGGCTGACAAACATTGGTCGCAAGGAAATTATCGCTTTGAGCAGTAATTCCGCCAAACGCGAAATCAGCGCCTCCGATATTCCAGAACCAAAACAAGAGAGCTCCTCCAATAGCGGCGCCGACAAGCTGCGCGATCACATAACCGACAAAATCTTTAACGGAGAGTTTACGGGACAACAACATCGCAAAAGACACAGCAGGATTCACATGGCACCCTGAAATATTGCCGATACAATAACACAGGCACACTAATACGAGCCCGAAACAAAGTCCGATACCAAGGCCTCCGATTGACGGGCCGGCAAGAACAGCGCTGCCGCAAGCAAGCAGCACGAGGAACATGGTTCCAAACAATTCTGCAAGATACTTCTTCATAATTTTAAAATAATAGTAATGTAATTATATATATGTTAGTTAGGAATCGCTGTTATGAAGAAAATTTATGCGCCGAAGCACCGACAAGGCCTCCGGCACATAAATTTATGATTATAATACTTTCTTATATAAAGCTTCGATATCGGCGAGTGTGACATCGCGCGGATTGCCCGGAGTGCAGACATCGGCAAGAGCCTGCACGGACAAAGCCGGAATATCTTTTTCAGTAATGCCGATTTCACTCAGATGCTGAGGAATGCCTACCTCTTTCGACAGAGCCTTAACTGCGTCACATGCGGCCTGAGAAGCC
>CAZYXN010000142.1:0-6111 GCA_964651105.1 uncultured Muribaculum sp.
GTTCGAGCCATACTTTATTGCGCTATCTGAGTTTTATCGGACAGCAATAATTTTTTTACCAATACTTTTCATCGCTTGCCTCCTTCCCGCCAAAACCAAATAAAGAAGCAAAATGCCAAGGCATAATTTATCCAAAATAAAAATGCGTAACCACCCAAAACGGCATATAAAACGTCTTTACAATCATGAGCCGCGAAAGTTACCCTCCATGATCTAATATCGGCATACGTAACCACTTGCCAGAATATCCCGACTAATGGAATAACTGTCAACGAAACTGTGCCTGCTATTTTCTGCCACTGCTTCATAATGTATCAGAAATATAAAACCTACGTATATTATGCTGAAATTGGTCATAGTAATAGAACATACGGTCAGTTAGACAATATGCTTTGATATTGGATTCGTTTAGATTTATAATTACTTTGGTTTGCCCCGATTTATCTGTTGTCAAAAGATAGTCCTCAGTATTAGGCCTATCATTTGCTAAAGTGTAAATAAGTTCATTATCAAATTTTAGTGGCTGCATTATTTTATATGCGTAAGTAGTTTTTGGAGTCAAGATGTTATTAACAACATCAAAATCATACATCTGCAAATACCTCTGATTTTTTATTGCAAATATCACACAGGACGAATCCGCAGTTTGAATCATGCTCACATCACCGGTCATTGAGAAATCACCAACGAAATTCTTATTTTTGAAATCATACAATCTGTTTACACAACTATCCTTATCGAATATAAATCCGTAGAACTGATTGCCAATTACCGCAATGCCTTTATTTGATGGCCGTTTATCGTAGGTTCCAATAGACTCCGTTGTCTCAAACACGCTGTCAGTTGCATAGAAAACCCCGTTTGCGGTATAACCCAATTTATCATCATACTGAAAAAGTATCGGTAATGTGGGTAATTTATCATTCGATAGTGTATGCCTGCCTGAAAGGACATCAACACATAAAAGAGAAAAGGTTGAATCCTCCTTTATTGCACAGAAAACACAACTGCCTATTTTAATAGCATTGAAAGCACTGCTGCAATTAGGCACCTCTAGAATAGGACGCCAATTATGTCCGGTATCCGTCGTGTGGAATACTTTGACTGAATCCTGTTTCTCTGGATAAAGAAATGAACTTAATGCGATACCGTTATTTTCATCAACAAAAAATAAGTCTGATACATTACCATACAATCCATTGGCCTTATAAGTATCCTCCGGATCTGCCTCCATAAATAATTGAGGATGGAATATCAATCGACAGCAAACTGCAAGGAACAAAATGAAAATTGCTCCAATGATTATGCCTACTATTCTTTGCCGCTGTTTCATCTGGTATTATTGAAATGGTAATTGAACTTCAGTTTGTCATGGTCAAGAAGTGACTCGCCCAACATAACTCTGTCATAAGAAAGGATGGAATCACTACCGGGAAAATCGCGATAACTGACATACACGTCTTTTCCAATGATGCTGTCAAGAGTTGGCATAGCATCTTCGGTTTTAATAGATATACTCTCTATATGCTCCGCTTCGCTGTTGTAAATTCTCAGGTCAGCGTATGAGCCAAATGCTCCTTGTTCAACAACAACAACCTCAGCCGAGCCCCTGTCAAATTTTATTGATCCGATTCGCCGCAGAGCATCCTGATTTTGGTGAGAATTTCCAAATAGCACTGCGGCAAATATGAAAATACCAATTTGGATGAAAGGTGAAAACATTTTGATATGATACAATATATCGTTATCGTTTACAGGCGTAGTCTTTCGCTTGCCTTTTTGATAATACCCGGCATCCTTAGAAAAGTTATATTTTATAATTAGTCCAACATCATGTACGGGTTTTAATATCTTTGAAACCCATATTGAGCCAATAATCGCAGTTGCTGCAAACGCTGCAAATAACCACCAATTAAAGCCGGTTGCAAGCATTATACCCGCACCCAACGCTCCTATACATGACATTATTAAAGAAATGCCTAATAACAATGAATTACCGCCTGTTTGGTTCATCGCTTGCCTCCTTTCTTCCATTGGGTAATAAGTCTTTTGGTGCACGAAACAATTTCGGGATTGTCGCTGTTTTCGACCAACTTTAATGCCACATCATGAGTCTCAGTGGGAAGTGCGTCGCAAAACAGCCGTGCCGCCCAATACATAGTTTCTTCATAAATTCCCATAAGTTCAATCATAGTTTCCTTTTCATCATGGATTATGAGGTATTTCGCGGCGTTTTCAATATCCCATCGACTGTTGGTCTGTTCTTTCTTGTCACCATTGGCTACGGCAGCGAAATATATCAGCGATGCCTGCACGAAGAATGAGAATGCATCATCTTTATCTTCATATTCAAGCCGTTCACGCCAATTTGTGAAGAAATGCTTTTCTGAAATTAACGAGTATGTGCCCTCTGTCCAATCCACGCCACGCTCTATAAAATAATACGCTTCATCCGACTGGAAACCGCAATCCGAATCGAGATAATATTCTTCTCTCGGCTCGATTCTTACGGCTCTTGTTATAACATTTCCTGCGTTACATTCAAAAAGGATAGTACCTAATTCTCCGTGATATTCTGCATAGTAGTCACTCTTATAGTTCATGCCGTCAAGTTCATGGAACGCGTCGCGGAATGCAGCCTGTTTGTCGCTGTCCATTGATTTATAATTAGTTTCAGCAACTATATCGGCATATATACAGCCGGGGATGTGAACTATAGCACAGTAGGCTTTAATGTCACGCTTCACTAACATGGCCTCAAATAAATCCAATCTTGCAGACGCATCTTTATCGACATCCGAGGGATCGAGCCACACCCTCGCGCGTCCGTCAAAAATACCGTCGGACGGACGTAAACCATACTGTGCATTTGAGACATAATCAAAAGTCCAGAAATACTTTTCACGCATCTTCCAGTCGCCGTGGCGTATTTTGTCTTTTGGCATAAAAGTTTTAAGAAACTTCACCCACCATCTGCGCCACCTGCTGATGTACCAAGAAATACCGAATACTACGGCGGCAATACCCAGTATATAGATTCCTTGCCAATCGCCTTCTGTTGCTGCTTTATATGTGATAAATCCTGCCATAGCAACGAGGTACGCTATGCCAACAATTACGGCAATGCCGGTGCCAATCTTCTTCAATATCTTAACGAACCGTTCATTAAGTCTGATTTTCCCTGTCTCAAACAGCCATATAACCAAGACGACAAGAGCAATGACACCTGTTGCTATCAGAACATCAGATAACGAGTCAGCCATTCTCCCGAGTGCTGCAATCAGGACGCACGCCACACCTATTATGTACCATATCGGTTTCATTTGCCATCCGGGCTCGGTGAAACTTTGATTGTCGGTCGTTCATGTTTGAACAGATTTTCGCAATAGCCATTGATGACGCTGCCGTCGTTCAGTGTCACGGACACTTTTCCAAATGGATCTTTTGCGAACGAAACACAATATATCGAACATACTATTAAAATGAAAAACAGGATTCTCTTCATGGTATAAACGGTAATTATTGAGCGAAAAAATAAGAATCAAGGGATATGACGGTTTGCTTAACCTTGCCTCTGTCTCCTATCATTGTGGCTTTTTGTCTCACGACTGAATATGGCCATCCGTTGATCAGATAGTCAATCTTCAGATAATCTTCATAAGTGCAGTCTACATTAACCTGCGCATCAAAATTTTTTGTAAAACTGTCTGTAATGCTGTCATTAGAAAATGTTTCAACAATGCCGCCAACCATTTCCTTTAATTCGTTTCGCGGTATAGTGCTGGTTACATCATTCAGAATACAATAAGAGCCGTCATCAGCATCAACGGAAACAGATGTGTAAGTAGTATTTTCATATTGTGTGTCTGTGGCATCTTCATTCTCTGTACTTTCTCCAAGTGTCATAGATAGCCCGTGATACATGAACAGCATATTAAGCTCTTCAAGATAGCCGTCGACCAACTTATCCGTATCGACATTCTTTGCATATTCTTTTACATCGAATCCCATTTTCTTTAACTCCTGTATTTCAGGAAACTTTGAAAATTCGTTTAAAGCCTCTTTGAAAAGTGATTTGGCCTGTTTCTTGATTTGACCAAGATTCTTGTATTTGGTTATATGACCGTATTCATCAGTTTCAAAATGAACGGTCGTGCCGACAATCTTTCGGGCAAGTTTGTCAGTTATCTGCTTTTGGAATCTGTCGATTGCTGAAGCGGAATCTGGAAGCGTGTCAGTTGGAAATTCCAAAAAGGTATAGTCCATCTTATACCCGTTGGCTGTTGAATCAACGACGTTTATGCGTGCTGTCATCGAGTATGACGCAGTGAGAACTGTATCGGTGCCATTTAGCTTCCATGAGGATTCGTTGACCACATATGTTACCGTGTCTTGCTTATTGAACCACGCAATTACATTTATTGTGGAATCCTGAGGCGCGGTGTTTTCCTGTGTCGATGGTGTCTCGCTATGCAGAGCCATACTGATTGCCATAGCCAACATAAATAATGTCACGATAATTATTTTCTTCATATTTGTACTGTTTTAATGCGACTAACCTGTATTGGAACAAGAACTCCCATTCCATTTGAGCAAATTTACAATGAATAATCGACATTCGATGGGACATTTGTCCCATCGAGGTAAGAAAATCAGCCTTAAACGATACTTTGCTTAATTTTTGCGACAAAACCAAATTGTCATAGCATCATAAAAACTATCTTGCTATCTGATTTCAGATATTTATCCATGTTGATGCACTCCGAAAATCTCGAGTCTATTCTCATCAAGATTTATAAGGACATCGACCTCGTCACTGCCGCCATCGTCCATCCATATCAGTTCTCTGTCATTGCTCAAGTTGCCGTTGGTTTCATCTCTCTCAATAAGTTATTTGCTGATAAGTATAATATAAGCGTAGGGAACATCTTCTGAATCTTTCCATCCGAAATATTGACGGCGATATTTATCATACGGATATGCTGTGTATTCTAACAATCCTGAAGGGTGTTCAATCATATATTCTCCATTCACAGATGGACTGATTGAGTCTGTGAAATACTGTATAAGGATTTCTCTCGCTTTTTCATATTGGGATTGTGCCATCCGAAAGAATTCTGTATCGCTCACTCCAAATGATGCAACACTTTCATAATTACTGAAGATGATGTCGTCGGAGTCCTTTGGCATGGCAATCATTCTGTCTAAGCCTGATTCTCCTTCCGGCACTTCATCCCACAACCCATTACGACTGTCATAAATGAATTCTCCATCGTCTTTTTTTACCAATAATGTAAAGGATTCGGAATCGTTTGAGTATCTTACACAAGCATTGTTATTACGGGTTAATAATTCGTTTGGCAAAACAATTTTTTCGATGTCTTCAGGATAATAGCCATGTTCCGTATGATAGTCGTTTATCCTTGCGACTAACTTGTTTTCAGGATATTCTTTACCATTAAAACCATAGTAGCACAATCCTGTGCCAATTGCCAATAAACTAAAATATATAAGTCCTTCTGTTTTTAGGATTCTCAGTCTCTCTTGTTTGGAAAACTGGCTGATGAATAATATAGGAATTTGCGATATGGCTAACATTACAATAGTAATACCGGCCGCAAACAAGAATCGCCACATGACATATTCACGCCACGGATGCAGATCAATGTTAATAGCCTGCTTGCCAAATCCCATAAGAGTGAAAAACAATGCGAAAAACAATCCCGGCAGAAACAGCATAAAGACAGCTGTTTTGTAAAGATATAAGCCCGGTTTAGGCCATTTTATCATAAAACCGATAGGCGCGATTGCCGCACATAAAATCAAAATGTATTGTATCATATCTGCTGGCTTTAATGCCATGGGTCTCAAATGATTCTAATCGGGCAGAAGCATTGTTTTTAATTTATCAGTTCCGCCTGTTTCTCCCTATTATCAAGTATTTCAAGCAGAATCCACGGTTTGTCAATGATCTGTTCAGCCGTAATTCCTTGTGATTCCACCGTTTCCTTGATATATTTAGAGGGTGTTTCATAACAACCGTTAAGAATATCCATAAAAATGCCTCTGCTAAAGGAGAGGGCATTTCTAAATTGTTTATTTGATGACAAT
>CAZYXN010000143.1:0-6042 GCA_964651105.1 uncultured Muribaculum sp.
GTATCTACATGTCGCTTTGTTTCCTGTTCTCGACCCTTACGCTGACTTTTGCCGGGCGGCTCATGGAGCGGTACAGTGCACGGTGGATATTGACCATTTGTTCAGCCGTAACAGGTTTGACCATGGCGGCTATGTCTGTGTTCTCCTCTGTATGGGAGTTCTATGCGGCCGGCGTTATCTTTGGCGTAACTTTGGCTTTTCTTATGTACTTGGGATTCGCCACCATGCTCAACCGCTGGTTCAAGACACGCATGGGGCTGTTTCTCGGCATTTGCAGTGCCGGTTCGGGAATCGGCGGCATGTTGTTCAATCCGCTTGCCGGCTATCTGATTACGGAATACGGATGGCGTAACGCCTATCTGGTATTCGGAGCCATGATACTCGTTCTCGTTACCCCTGTTGTCGGGGTGTTCATGCGGGATTATCCCAAAGACAAAGGACTGCTCCCTTACGGGGCTTCAAGCGAAGACAATATTGCATCATCGGCAACCATGCGGTCGCAGGATGATGGCGTGGACTACTCCAAGGCTATAAGACAGCCCATTTTCTACGGGATGATTCTTTTCGCTTTCCTGATAAACGCTACCGCAACCTTGAACGGATTTCTTCCCGCTTTTGCCCAAAGCGTGAGTTTCAGCATTGAAGAGGCAGCGTTCATCGCTTCCGGGGCAATGGTCGGTGTGACGGTGGGAAAGGTCATACTCGGCATGATTAACGACAGGAGTCCGTTATGGGGAGTTATGGTTACTACCGGCTTCGGAAGCACAGGCTTGCTTCTGTTGCTGTCGGGTCATGTCAGTATCTACCTTTCCGTTTTCGGAGCCTTCCTTTTCGGGTGGGCTTATGCCGGCGTCACGGTGCAGACCCCTATTTTGGTCAGAACGGTGTTTGGCAACAAACATTATGCCCGGATTTACGGTAACGTATCTATGGCAATCGCCATCGGTGGTGCAGTCGCTGCCAGCGGTTGGGGCCTGCTTGCCGATGCAATAGGATTCAACGACATCCTGATGGCCGGAATCGTGTTTCTGATTATATCGTGTGTGATTGGAGTTGTTGCATTAAAATCCGAACACAAATATGTCTGATAAAATCACCCGTCGTCAGGCAATCAAGCAGATGGGAGTTGCCACAGTTACCGGAGTAGCCATTAAAGTCAGATTAGCTACAGAACCATAATTGTAGCAAGAAATGTTGTGACTAAAGATATTGAACCCACTGACGGTTGTCGCAGGAATTCCTACCAGACATGTTCGCTGTACAACCTTATAATTTACATCCCGATAAAAAACAATCAAAAATAATCGTATATGAAGAAGTTTGCATTATTGTCAGCGGGCTTGTTGATGCTCGTCTGCGGCTGTTCCAGAAGCGGCGTTATGGAAATAGAGGATCAAGGCAGCTTTACCATTGCCGGAACAGTGCTTCGTGATTCTTTGGGCAACAGTTATCACGGAGATCATGCTTATGTTTTCTATCAGAAACCGGTTGATGCAAACCAGTATCCAATCGTTTTTGCACACGGCATAGGTCAGTTCTCTAAAACGTGGGAAACCACTCCCGACGGACGTGAAGGGTTCCAAAACATCTTCCTGCGTAAAGGATATTCGACCTATAATGTCGATCAGCCCCGGCGCGGCGATGCCGGCCGCAGTACGGAAGCGGCATCCATCGCTCCGGTTTTCGATGAAGAGGTATGGTTCAACCGTTTCCGCATAGGTGTCTGGCCCGAATATTTCGAGGGTGTACAGTTCAGCCGGGACAGTGCGGCCTACGACCAATTCTTCCGTCAGATAACTCCGAACATAGGCACCATAGACATAAACCTTTGTGGCGATGCGTATGCACAACTGTTCGACAAGATTGGTCCGGCCATTTTCATGACCCATTCGCAGGGCGGCTCCGTAGGATGGAACACGCTTCTCAAGACAAAAAATATCAAGGGAATCGTGACATTGGAACCGGGAGGTGAAGTACCGTTTCCGAAGGGGCGAATCCCGGAAGAAGGCAAGACTCTGTCACAATCAGGTCAGCACGAAGCCATTGAGATTGATATGGACGACTTTATGGAATACACAAAAATTCCCATCATAATCTACTATGGCGACTATATGCCCGAAACTGACGAACACCCCGAACAGTATGAGTGGACTCTGCGACTGAATCTGATGCGCCGTTGGGTGGAAGAAGTCAACAAGCACGGAGGCGATGCCACCCTGATACATCTGCCCGAAGTCGGGATACATGGGAATACCCACTTCATTATGTCTGATCTCAATAATGTGGAAATTGCAGACATGATTGCGAAGTGGTTTCACGAAAAAGGATTTTCCGACAATTAAATATTACGACAATGAAAACAAGTGTAAACATCTTAAAAATTAAAATGGTGCTCATCGTTTGCGCCATAGTATCAACCATTAATCCTCAAAGCGTTATGGCGTAGGAAAAAATAAATCAGACAGCCGGGCATAATGTCCTCGGCGAATTCGCTCCCCAGTTTGCGGAACTCAACGACAAGGTTCTCTTCGAAGAAGACGTTTGGAACGACAGTACGTTGGACCTGCACGACCGTTCAATGGTTACAATCTCTATCCTTATGGGAAAAGGGATGCTTGACTCTTCATTCAAGTCACATCTTGAATTAGGAAAGAAACACGGCATTACACGCAAGGAAATAGTTGCGCTCCTCACGCAAGGTGCATTCTATGCCGGATGGCCCAACGCATGGGCTGCGTTCCGTCTGGCAAAGGAAGTGTGGACTGACGAGACAGAAGCCGCAACGGACAAAGAACGTTTCCAGCAAGAGATGATCTTCCCCATCGGCGAGCCGAACACAGCCTATGCCAAATATTTTATCGGCAACAGCTATCTCGCGCCCGTTTCAACAGAGCAGGTTAAATTCACAAATGTGACATTCGAACCCTGTTGCCGTAACAACTGGCACATACATCACGCCACGAAAGGCGGTGGTCAGATGCTTGTCGGTGTGGCCGGACGCGGATGGTATCAGGAGGAAGGAAAACCCGTACAGGAGATTCTTCCCGGCACAGTCATCCATATTCCCGCTAACGTAAAGCACTGGCATGGAGCGGCAGCAGACAGTTGGTTCGCCCATCTTGCTTTCGAGTTGGCCGGAGAAAACACGTCCAATGAATGGCTTGAACCGGTCACTGATGAGTATTATGACAAATTAGAAAAATAATCTAAAAATATTTACCATGTCAATTAAAAGAATATTTGCCGCCTTAATACTTTGTGTGAGTGTGGCGGGGCTGTTTTCTTGCAGTTCGTCAGAAGATGAACCGCTGCCGGATGACCCCAGCGACAACATTGAGAATGAAGGAGAGATGAAAACTCTCATCGTCTATTTCTCGTTCACTGCCGGGAATACCAAAAGCATTGCAGAGAAGATTCAGGGGGAAATCGGAGGTGACATCGAAAGGCTCGAAACCGCAATTCCTTACCCTGATGACTATAACGCAGCCGTATCACAGGGGCAACAGGAAGTGTCAAGTGGCTACAAACCGGAATTGAAGCCGCTCGGTGTGGACGTAAAGGATTACGACCGTATCATTGTCGGTACACCTACATGGTGGTACAAGATGTCGCCCGCTGTATTGTCATTTCTTTCTTCCACGGATTTTACTGGAAAGACAGTAATCCCGTTCATGACCAATTCGGGCTGGCCGGGGACTGTCATTGAGGATATGACAACTGTTGCCGAAGGGAACGGGGCAAAAGTGGAAAACGCCCATGAATTTCGATTCAGCTCGAATTCCGAACATTATGACCAGATGGTCACTTCTCAGGAGGAATTGGACGAGTGGATTGAAAGCCTGAAGTAAACCCTGTAAAATGCAAATAGAATAATCATATATGCCTTTTTTAAGTTAAAACATGGAGCAATGAAAAAAATTGTAACAATAATGAATGTGTTGGTATGGGGGATTTTATTAAGCACTCCTATTGCCAGTGCACAAAACAAAATGAATATGGAGAATCTTAATTTGACAAACGAATGGGATAAGATATTCCCGCAGAGTGACAAGGTGGAACACTCAAAAGTAACTTTCCACAATCGCTACGGCATCACCCTTGTCGCCGATCTGTACAAATCCAAAGATGCGGAAGGTCCGTATGCTGCCATCGCCGTATGCGGTCCTTACGGAGCCGACAAGGAGCAGGTGTCGGGCCTCTATGCCCAGACTCTCGCCGAGCGCGGATTTCTGACCATAGCCTTCGATCCCTCGTTCTACGGCGAGAGCGGCGGTGAGCCCCGTTACCTCACGTCGCCTGAAATCAGTGTTGATGACTTCAGTGCCGCCGTTGATTACCTCGTGACAAATCCGGAGGTTGACCCTGAGCGTGTGGGCATTCTCGGTATCTGCGGATGGGGAGGTTTCGCTCTTGCTGCCGCCGCCAACGACCCGCGCATCAAGGCAACAGTCACCTCGACGATGTACGATATGTGCCGCGTAATTGCCAACGGCTACTTCGATGCCATGAACGCAGAAGACCGCTACAAACTCAAGCAGACCCTCAACGCCCAGCGTACCGAAGACTATCGCAACGGCACCTATGCTGTTGACGGCGGTGTCATCGACCCAGTACCCGACGATGCGCCCGCATTCGTCAAGCGCTATCACGACTTCTACAAGACGTCCCGCGGCTATCAGAAACGCTCGCCAAATTCCAACAACGGCAAACTCCGCACCGTTGCCCTTGGGTTCCTCAGCCATCCGTTGCTTTCGTATATCGGTGAAATCCGCAACCCGGTGATGATTGTCCACGGTTCGGAGGCCCATTCGCTCTACTTCAGCAAGGATGCCTATCAGCAGCTCACAGGCGATAACAAAGAACTTGTAATCATTGACGGTGCCGACCATACCGACCTCTACGACAACCTCGAAAAGATTCCATTCGACCGCATCGACAGTTTTTTCAAAACCAACCTCACCGAATAATGAAAAGACTGATTGGCATGGCAATTCTGCTGTTTTTGTGTGTCTTTGGACTACAAGCATACGGATTGCCTCAAAAAAAAGCGACCCAGGAAACAAAGAAAGATATGAAGACTCTGATTGTGTATTTTTCCTTTACGGCAGGAAATACGAAATCAATCGCCGAGAAGATACAGAAAGAAATCGGTGGTGACATCGTAAGGCTTGAGACTGTCAAGCCTTACCCCAAAGACTATGAGGCCGCCGTTTCTCAAGGCCAACGTGAAGTAGAACGTGGATATAAGCCCGAATTGAAACCGTTGGGTGTTGATTTGAAAGACTACGACCGCATTATCGTGGGTTCACCCACATGGTGGTATAAGATGGCACCTGCCGTACTGACTTTCCTGTCGTCAAACGATTTCACCGGAAAAGTCGTGATTCCGTTCATGACGAACGCCGGGTGGCCCGGTACTGTCATTAAAGATATGACTGAACTTGTCCGAAAGAATGGTGCCAAAGTGGAAAATGCACATGAATTTAAGTTCAGTTCCGATGAAAGACACTATGACCGTATGGAGACGCCTGAAACTGAACTTACTCGATGGATCGACCTATTAAATAAATAGCCGATTATGAGACTGTATATCATTGGTCATCTGATGATGTCCGTGGACAGACGCATTGATAGCACGATAGTGGTACAAATCAGCGATTTCGGTTGGTAAGTATGCAATCTGTATAACATGAGTCTGGTGTAATTCCGGTAATTTTGCCGGTGAAATTCAAAAAACAATCACGATGAAAAAAGTCAAAAGAATATCGGTGGTATTGCTATCTCTACTGTTGATTGCTTGCTCTACTTTATTTGTAGCTTGCGGCAATGAAAATGACGAACCGGATTATCCCGGCAGTGACGAACCTACCCCGGAAATTCCGGCTGACAGTAAAATGTTGGTCGCCTATTTCAGTTGGGGAGGAACCACACAGCGAATGGCACAAGCCATTGCTGAACAGACCGGAGCGGACTTGTTCAGGATAGAACCGGAAACTCCTTACCCCACGGACTATACCCGTTGTACGGAAGTAGCGAGAGAAG
>CAZYXN010000144.1:0-5979 GCA_964651105.1 uncultured Muribaculum sp.
GGCACAAATTATCGCAACCCCTGAAAAATTTTTAATTGGGCGGATTGGGGGGATTCTAATTAGCCGGGTTAGCATAATTTGCCACAAAAGATGGGTGTCGGGTCTGCATATTATTTCAGCCTATATATTGACATGAATCGCCAAAAGTCGTAACTTTGCTATCACAACAAAAATTCAATCAATACACGTATTGCCATAAAAAATGACATTTACATTTGACCGTTCAAAACACGTGTTTCACTCCCCCGAATTTGATGAACTAATTAAAGACACCATCAGATTCTTTAATGGCACACCCATTCAGCCGCTTCCCCCTATCGAGTCATTTGACGGAGCAGGAGTGTATGCATTATATTATATTGGAAAACACGACAATTACAAACCGTTCCATATTATAAACCGATTAGAGTACAAACAACCTATATATGTGGGTAAAGCCGTACCAAAAGGCTGGAGACAAGGACGTATCAATAGCAGCTCTTCATCTGAACTTTATCATAGATTGCGCGAACATTCAAAAAGCCTACATTGCGTAGAGAATCTGGAAGTTTCAGACTTTTTATGCCGTTTCATGATTTTAGAGGATGGCGCAAGCGATCTCATCGGAACGATAGAGGCCGCTTTAATACGTCATTATCAACCCCTATGGAATTGTATTGTTGACGGATTCGGGAATCACGACCCGGGCCATGGAAGATACAATCAGGAAGTGTCAGAATGGGATTTATTGCATCCAGGACGGCCGTGGGCTAAAAGATGCGCCCCATCTTCCAAGAGCCAGAAAAATATCGCCGAATCAATAAAAAAATATTTCACATCTTCTGACGATGATTCGCGGTATTGAAATTTTCTCCGGAGCAGGGGGCCTTGCTACCGGACTTGGCTTGTCGGGAGTGGTTCATAATGCTTTTGTGGAGTGGAATGCGGACGCATGTAATACATTACGAAGGAACTATGACAGTAAAATAGTGTTTGAAAGCGACATCCGCAATTTTGATTTTTCTCATTATTCAGGAGTCGACATAATCGCCGGAGGGCCGCCATGCCAACCATTCTCATTCGGAGGCAAATCAAAAGGGAATAAGGATTCAAGAGATATGTTTCCTTCCGCTATCAGGGCAATAAGAGAACTGATGCCAAAAGTCTTTTTCTTTGAAAATGTCAAAGGGCTGCTCAGAAACAATTTCAGCGAATATTTACACTATATCCTACTACAACTACAATATCCTACAATCACCAATACATATGGCGATTGGCAGACTCATTCAGCACAAATCGAGAAATTATCGAAAAAAATACCCTTGGATAAAATCTATGACGTGTCGATTAATCTGGTTAATGCCGCAGATTATGGCGTACCTCAAAAAAGAGAACGCGTCGTAATCGTAGGTATCCGCAAAGACCTCGGCAAATCATGGGAATTGCCCAAACCAACACATTCGTGCGACGCACTATTGTGGGACAAATATGTAACTGAAAATTATTGGAGCAGACACAATATCTCTCCATCAAATGAAGAATATGCAATGTTCGACACCAAGAAAAAACATCTAACCAGTTCATACGGTTTGTTCCCACCCGAACTGTCTCCTTGGGTTACCATTCGAGACGCGCTTAAAGAAATCCCACAAGAAGGAGATACAGCATATTATCCCAATGAACATATAATACGAGGAGGAGCCAAGGAATATCCAGGTCATACCGGCAGCCCGGTAGATGAACCTTCAAAAACGGTCAAAGCCGGAGGGCACGGAGTCCCCGGAGGGGAGAATATGATAAAATTTGAGAATGGAGAAATCCGATATTTCACTATATTTGAAGCAAAAAGGATTCAGACATTTCCGGACGATTACGAAATATTAGGTTCATGGACGGAAGCGATGAGACAATTAGGCAATGCGGTGCCAGTGCGGTTGGCTAATGTTATTTGCGAATCATTAATCAAGTCTGTATTCAATTAAAAATAGCACGCGAGAACTTTTGCTTTCTGGAAAATTTCTATTTACATCCATAACCATCCTGATTATTAGTAATCTGCGCAGATTGCAGTGTACTAATAGTGTACTTTTGGGGAAGATGGCGGCAAGCCGTAGCAGATGGATTTGAAATATTTATCATCCATTAGATATTTTTAACTGCGCTGATTTGCGCCTTTTCTCGCATCATTAGTCCATACCGTTGCCTCTTTGTTCCCATTCTCCATTTCTTGTAGATAAATTCTCTCGGCAGAATAGCTGTCAATTTAAAGATTTTTCGTAACTTTGCACTCCATCGCAATTTGCGCTGACAAAGACCACCCAAATGTAATTAATACATTTACCATATATTAGAAACTCTTTCGTAGTTGCAAAAGGTTTGGTCGCCTGTCAGCCTATGGAGGAGTTTCTTTCTTGTTGGCTGTATGCTTGACAAAACAGTTAGATTTATTGACTTATTCGCCGGAATTGGTGGAATACGCACAGGCTTATCTCAGGCTTTGGAAGAAGCCGGTTATACGCCTTACTGCGTGTTGACGTCAGAAATCAAACCGTATGCAGTAAAGGTCTTGCAAGACAATTATCCACAAGAGAATATGGTTGGTGATGTTACGCAGTTATCAGTTGATGATATTCCGGATTTTGATATCCTCTGTGCTGGATTCCCTTGTCAAGCATTTTCTTCAGCAGGCAAAAGGCAGGGCTTTGCAGATACCAGGGGTACACTGTTTTTTGAGGTGGAGCGTATCTTACGAGCTAAAAAGCCTCAAGGCTTTATTCTGGAAAACGTAGAGGGACTTGTCAATCATGATGGCGGGAGAACTCTTAACGTCATTATATCAAAATTGCTTGATTTGGGATATAAGGTTGAGTACAAGGTACTAAATTCCTCTCAATTCGGCGTTCCTCAGGAGAGGAAAAGAATTTATATTGTTGGAACATTTATTGAGAAACCGGATTTAACAGACTTCCCTAGATCGACGAAAACAGTAGGTGATATTCTTGAATCTGGGAAGCCTACTATTGATAGTCCTTTTATCAAGTTGCTTCTTCGTCATTTCGAAATAGAAGAGTTATATGGTAAATCAATAAAGGACAAACGCGGAGGTGATACCAATATTCATTCTTGGGACATAGAGATTAAAGGTCCTGTGTCTAAAGAACAAAAAGAATTGCTCAATTGTATTCTTCGTGAAAGGCGCAAGAAAAAATGGGCGGAAGAAATTGGAATAGAATGGATGGATGGTATGCCTCTTACTGCAAAACAAATTTCGACCTTTTATTCTCATCCAAATCTCCAAGTGATGCTTGATGATTTGACAAAAAAAGGTTATCTGAAATTTGAACACCCCAAACAGAAGAAAACCAAAACCGATTTATTTGGAACTGCCACAACTGTAAGAGAACAAGACATCTCCCTCCCCAAAGGGTATAATATAGTTGCAGGTAAACTCAGTTTTGAAATCAGCAAGGTTATGAGTCCTGATGAGATTGCCCCTACTTTAGTAGCTATGGATATGCAAAAACTATATGTTGCTGATAATGGAGGCTTACGTCGTCTAACTTTACGCGAAGGGCTTAGGTTGTTTGGTTACCCCGAAACCATGCAGCTTAATGTCTCTGAAAAAGATGGATTCGATCTCTTGGGTAATACTGTGGTTGTTCCGGTGATTAAGGCAGTCGCCGCACGTTTAATTAATGCAATAAATAACACCAATGGATAATCAACGCCCTATCAGACTAACAGCAGAAGAAGTTTACGACAGACTTCTCAACGTTGACAAAATCAAAACCGTGGAGGGGCAAATCCGTTTCTATCTCGGCGATGTCAACATTATTGTGAAACAAAAGGATGTTGTAGGCAACATCATTCAGGAATGGCTTGAAGGATGGCTAAAAAAAAACAACATAGCATTTGACTGTAATCCGAACACTCAAATGCCACCTGACATTTTTCTTAATCCCGATAACCATACGGTAGACTTGCTTGAAGTAAAAGCATTTAATTATTCAGCATCCCCCGGTTTTGACATTGCAGATTTCAAGGCATATGCACGTGAGATTGTTGAAAATCCCTTTATGCTTCATACCAAGTATATCATTTTCGGTTATAGTATGAATACTGATGGGATTGTCTCAATCCGAGACCTTTGGCTAAAGAATGTATGGGAAATTTGTCGTTCAATGGATGGTTGGCCACTCAATGTTCAATACAAGAATAGAGTTATACACAAAATTCGTCCTGCCAAGTGGTTTGGGAATCGCTCTCGGTTTCCTATGTTTGCATCTTTAGAGCATTATCTGTCTGCGATTGAGGAAACCCTTTTCAGCTATGCCGATACTCATGAACTTTCAAAAGGATGGCGTAAAAAAGTCTCGGAAGCATACAAATCTTTCTATGGCATTGACATCACAATTCCTCGATGGGAAGATTTAGTAAGCACCTATCAACCCCCGATAAAAAGGAAGAAAAAATAATGCGTACTGAAATTGATTTGGAAGTCGTTAAATCATACATGCGTCACTTAGTGGCTGAAACAAATCAATATCCCATTGTATATAAATATGTTGATTACGAAGCGGCTATTAAGATGTTATCAGCAGGTAATCTTCAATTTACACGCGGAGATAAGTTAAATGATGATGACGAATTGAGTCTTTCCAAATGTAATATCTCAAAGCAAATTAAGTTGCTTAGAGATTTAGATATACCAGATAGTGTTATTCAGGCAAAATTTCAAGAGACCCAAGATTTTTTCCATGGAATAGGAATATGTAGTTGTGGAAAAACTCCTGATAATAAAGTCCTCTGGAGAAATTATGCCTCTACAAATGATGTTGAGAATGGTGTTTGTATAGCTTTGGATCAGTCGAGAGTTATAAATCATCTTCATGCCAATGGATTCGATGTAATTGCATTATTAGTACGGTATTTTGACAATGTGCAGAGCATACTTCCTTGGGATTTATTTTTAGGCAATCAACTCGAAAAAACATTTTTCTTGCAATATTTATACTCCTCAAAACAAAAGGCAAAATGGTCTGAGGAGGACGAAATACGGTTTATTTACTCCACACCTTTTGAAGGAATCCACTTTCGCCCTACTATACCTAAAAGTTGTTTCAAAGCGGTATATTATGGCCGTGAGATGTCAACGAAAGAACGAATCAAACTAGGACAAACACTTAATAGATATTCCAATATCCAGCGTTTCACTTAAATATTTATAATATTTTGTTGTTGGGAAAATGAATAGAATTTTACCAAGTTATAAGTTGGCTTTAGAGAAGAAAGTTCGGGCCGCAATTGATCAAAAATACACAGCTCGTGATGCGACTTATTACTTGGAAGAGTGGCATGAGTCATATGATGATTTCGGCAATTGTAATTTTTATTTGTCTTATAACGATAACAATAGAGAGTTCTTAGATTTGGATGCCACTATTCATAGTATAGATGGTGAAACGCTACTTAAGATAGCAATCGATTTGGGTATTGAAACGCCAAATTACATCCCATCTATTCCAATATTTAGGAATGAACTGAAATCAAACTATCAATTTGCCTCTCGTACATTTGAAAAGGCATTCCGAGAAGTCGAATCTGACCCAGACACGGCTTGTGGTTTAGCGGTTGCTGCCTTGGAATCTATTATAAAAGAAATTATGACGGATAGCCGAATTTCCCTTAAATGTAGAGATAAAGGAGATATCGTTAAATTAGTCGAAGACATTCTCAAGGCATATAGTTTGCTACCTAATTGCGGGAATATTGGAGAGGTAAAAACACTTGTAAGCGGTTTGCAAAAATGTGCTACGGCAATGGGAGAAATTCGAGGGGATAAATCTTCTTTACATGGACACAAGACAGGGGATATAGTTATTACAGAACCCGGAAGTGCATATTTTGTCATTAATTCCATGTGTTCAGTCGGTCTATATCTTATACAGATCGAGAATGAGCAGGATCCACCTCAAGAGACACCGATTGAACTGTGATTTT
>CAZYXN010000145.1:0-5895 GCA_964651105.1 uncultured Muribaculum sp.
TTTTATAGTTTCAATCCCTAGTTCTTGCATAATCATCCATCAAAAACACAGAGCATATTTATACATTATGTGAAAAATAATCTTCCTTTGTTATTATATAAAAATGCTCAGTCCGTCTATCTCCAAGCGGAGATAAAATATCATAATTTGTATGATGAAACTTAAAGCCGCTTTTTTCACACACTCGTTTCGATTTAACATTCCCTTCATAATACCCGCACCATACAGCATCAAGAGTTAAATCATTGAAGCATCTAGACAGCAAAGCTTTAACTGCTTCCGGGATGAAACCGTATCCCCAATATGGTTTACCAATCCAATATCCTATCTCCGCTTCGCCTTGTTTCATATCTGCAGAATGAAGACTCTCGGAGAACATTATTCCACAGCACCCAATTGGCTCATCAGTATCTTTCAGTAGACAGCATACGTTTCCGGAGAGGTAAAAACAGTCCTGATAATTTCCAGACTATTTTCTATCGAAGTATGCGTAGGCCATCCTGCGATAGGCCCTATATCCGGATCACTCGCATATTTGAAGAGAGCGTAGGCATCTGACTCCCGCCAAGGACGGAGAACAAGTCTTTCAGTTTCAATCACTATCGTTTTCATAAATTACTATTCTATTCGCTTATAGTTATGTGCATAAAAACTCATATATTTCCATCAAGCAAACCTCTTCCTATTTTACCAAATACAGCGGATTAGCTATAATCAATCCAATTACAAAATTATAACTTTTTACAATTTCGGCCAATATCTTATCTGAAATAAAGATTGAAGAAGATTTTCATATTTCATTTTTGTAAGCCGGGAAATCAGACAAAATTAAAAATATCAGATAAAAACATCTTTAATATAAAAAGCCCAGAGCCATCACGGCTCCAGACTTTTTCATCCATATTAATAATCGAATAGATATTATCTGTGTCGGCCGCCGCCACGACCGCCGGGGCCACCGAACGATCCTCCGCGACGCTCATTTCGGTCAGCCGGCTGGTTACCCTTTCCGAACGTATTGAAACGATAGGAAAATGTTGCCATAAAATAGCGAGTTAGTGAATTATAGCGTGTATCATCAATATAGTTTGCAGTCACACTCCGAGAAATGCTTTTACGCTGCTGCAATAAGTCATATCCGGCGATAGTAAACGTAGCCGCTTTACCTTTCAAGAACTGATAAGCGATTGAAGCGTTCCACATCCATTGATTTTGATCATATCCGGCTGCATAACCCTTTGTCCCTGAAAAACGCAACTGTGAGTTAAGCACAAGTCCAAAAGGAGCATACCATGAGGCATCAAACATGCCTCCATAACTCTGCACATTTTTATTAGAATTTTTTGACACAGTATTATGAGTAGTCTGCCAGCTATAAGTCGGGCGAATTGTAAAATCAAAGTTGTCAGGACGGAATGAAATTGAGAAATTAGGACGTAAATTTAATTCACCGCTTCTGTTTCTCACTCCATTATTGAACCCGATAGATTGATTATAGCTTGCATATACATTGGCATTAAACGACCATACTTTATTTCTGAATGGAAAAGAAATCATAGAGAATATATCTGCCGACCAGTTGCCATTTACATTTTCATAAGTAGTAATCTGACCGCCGGTCTCGCTGTTGAAAGTCGTTTTTGAAACGATACTGTTACGAACCACCCTTGCGCTTGCAGAAGCCATTATGGAACGTTGAGCATCTGGATTAAAATCTTGGAAACGAAGACGCAGATTATGGGTAAACGATGGATCCAGATTGGGATTTCCAACTACAATACGAAGAGGATTGCTCATATCAGCCACCGGTTGCAACTGACGGATTGATGGCTGACTTGTGTTTCCACGATAATCCATATTTATACTCCTCGTCTTACTCATTTTATAACGATAGCGCAAATAAGGAGCTAAATTCCAAACCCATCTTTCCGGAATATTCCGCTCTTCATTTATCAAATCGCGGCTCTTGGACATTGCAGGAGCAAAACCAATTCCCAAATCAAGATTATAATCTTTACTTACCTTTTTATATCCTATCTGAATACGCTGGTTAAAAAAATCATTACGGAAACGATTGCTCAACGAATCGTTAAACTCCATTCCTTCACTCGGACCGACAACAGGAGGCAGGATGATATCCCCTGCTTCAGGGAACAAGCGGTCATACACCATCTTATCCGCATTATTCCATCGATAATTGGCACGGTAACTGAACGTAATAAAACGACCGTTAGTAACATTTCCAATCGGTTCTGTCCATGTCAGACGCGCTCCAATCTGATTGTTCCACGTATGGTTATTAGTATATTGGTCATATTCATCAATAGAATCGTTTAGAAGGAAAAAGCGGTTATAGCTATAACTATCCTCCTTTTCTCGTGTGTTACCTATGCTGTATTCTGTTGAAATCGAAAATGATCGTCCCGGACGCGACCGAAATTTGTGATTAAACCAAATCTCACCTGACATAGTATACGAATTCCCATCAGAACTTCCAATATTCATACTTTTTGTCACCTGAGACCTCATAGCGTCACCGGCATAGGTCATCGAAGAGTCGGCACTTGCCGATTTATTATAATTCAACTGAAAACGAGGACGAAATTCAAATGTAGAAAAAGAGTCTATCTCCCATTTCAACCGGAAATTACCCTGGACATTATGACCTTTGTCTCTTGAGCCGCTTTTACTGTTATAATATGAGGTAGAATCAGTGAACAGATACTGACGCTCACGTGATGTACGTGAATTCTCATCAGTGTGTGTATACATGAGATCTCCTCCGACACGGAATGTGTCATCCTTTTTCCCGACATTAAAATTTAACCCGAATGCCTGTGTGGTGGTGATACCCCTGCCCCCTCCAAAACGATTAAATCGGCTTCCGTTACTATCAGTAAAACCTTTTTTGTTTATGTTATTGAAATTACCTAAAAATGTTATCTGGTTGCTATTCCAGAACCTGTTCACATTAAAATCGACAGCATAGTGATCATCGGTTCCATATCCCGCCGAAGCAACTCCGAAATAACCGTTTTTCATTCCAGGTTTAACCGTGAGATTAATTACAGTTTCCTCCTCACCATCGTCAACACCGGTCAAACGAGCTAAATCACTTTTACGCTCAACTACCTGCAACTTGTCTATCATGTTTACAGGAAGATTTTGTGATGCGACTTTAGGATCATCAGAGAAAAATTCCTTTCCGTCTACCAGAATCTTCGTAACCTTTTTACCTCCAGCAGTAATCCCGCCGTCAGTATCCACTTCCACCCCGGGAAGCTTTTTCAACAAGTCCTCCATCACCGCATTGGGCTGAGTCTTGTAGGAATCGGCATTATATTCAATCGTATCTTCTTTTACAGTTATTTCCGTCTTTACTGCGGTTACAGTAGCCTCTTTCAGCAGAACACTCGATTCTTTCATTATAATCGGCTCAAGCCGTTTATTTCCTGATTCAATAGTAAAATCCTGATATGCAGTTTCGTATCCAATATAAGAAACTGACAGAATGTATTTACCCCGATTTATACCATTAAACGCGAAACCGCCATTCGTTTTCGTCGTAACGCCTTTTACAAATGAACTGTCTTTCGCCGCGAGAAGCTTTACAGTAGCTTCAATCATTGGATCACCGGCTACATCTTTCACAATACCAGTCACATTAGCAGCGGAAACAGTTCCGGCCGCCAATATGGGCAATAGAAGAGTCAACAAAGATTTTCTGAGGAATAAACTCATTTTTGGTAGTCTGTATAGATTGTTAGAAAATATTCACAATCCTTTAGACTAACTAACCCAAAAAGGTTTAATGAAGATTGAACTTTTTTTTATTGAAATTCAGAAAACGCCAATGGAAGAAGCGATTTTACCGACGGAAGCACATATATCTCGTCCGAACCGGCAAGTATTACTTTAACATTTTCCTCTGCAAGAGTTTCATATTCCAATAAAGCCTGCCGGCAAGCTCCGCATGGAGAAATAGGATTGACCGTAAATAGTCCAGATGTATCGCGGGCAGCAATCGCGATAATTCGGAATTTAGCTTCAGGATAACGAGCATGAGCATAATAAGCCGCCGACCTCTCAGCACATATCCCAGATGGATAAGCCGCGTTTTCTTGATTTGCCCCTGTTATGATCTCACCATTTGACAATAAAATGGCAGCTCCTACTGAAAACCGGCTATATGGAGAATAGGAGTTATATGTCATTTTACGGGCCTCATCAACGAGCTGACGCTCAATAGCGTCAAGCTCGTCATATGAGACAATCGTTATCGGAACAATAAGTTCGCGGACATTCATTTTTATAAAAAGAGTTTTGGTAGATTACAAATCCCAAATTATATAAAGCGCGCCCCAAGTAAATCCTGCGCCAAATGCAGTAAGAATAATCTTGTCGCCCTTCTTCAATTTATCTTTATATTCATCAAGACACAAAGGAATTGATGCAGCGGAAGTGTTGCCATAATGCTCGATGTTTACCAACACTTTCTCGGGACTTATTCCTGAACGCTCGGAAACAGCCTCGATTATACGAAGGTTCGCCTGATGAGGCACAAGCCAGTCAACGTCCTCTACACTCAAGCCATTGCGTTCCATAACTGACAATGATGATGTCAACATATCGGTTACAGCATGTTTATAGACTGCCCGACCCTCTTGAGCGTCAACAGTTTCATGCGAAGCAGGCAAAACCGAACCGCCGGCTTTCATGAGCAAATGAGGAAGACCGGTTCCATCTATATGGAACACACCGTCAATAATTCCGGTTACATCATCAGAAGGCTCAATAAGCATACATCCCGCGCCATCTCCAAAGAGCGGACAAGTGATGCGATCCTCATAATTGGTCATTGATGACATTTTCTCGGCAGCGACAACCACGATTTTCTTGTACAGCCCTCCCCGTATATATGCCGCAGCATCTTGAAGAGCTACCAAAAAGCCGGCACAAGCCGCTTGAATATCGTAAGCATATGCATTAACCATCTTACATTCATGAGCGATTATTGAGCCGGTCGACGGAAAACGGTAATCGGGATTTGATGTCGCACAAATCAGAAGGTCAACTTCCTCAGGTTTTGTTCCTGTTGATTCAAGCAATTTTTCCACGGCCTGAATTCCAAGATATGATGATCCGGCACCCTCTTTCTTCAAAATACGACGCTCTTTAATGCCCACACGCGTGGTAATCCACTCATCGTTGGTGTCAACCATCTGCGAAAGCATTTCATTATCAAGAATGTCATCGGGAGCATAAGAAGCTATACCTGCTATTCTCGGATATTGCATTATAATATGACTGATTTTTATTTTGTAAATATAAAAAATATCTTCATGCCGGAACTCTTGTCGGGCTCCGGCGATGAAGTAAACGAAGAAGAGAGAAATTCAATGTCTTAGACAGCTGCAGTCTTTTCAATAGCAACTTTGCCACGATAGTATCCGCAAGTTGGGCATACGGTATGGTAAATATGCCAAGAACCACAATGAGGGCAAATTGCCAATGTGGGCTCAAGAGCCTTGTCGTGAGTTCTACGTTTTGCAGTACGAGTCTTTGATTGTCTACGTTTAGGATGTGCCATTTTCTGTTATGTTTAATTATATTTTATTATTCGTTATCTTCGTCTTTTAGTTTTTTCAAATCATTCCACCGGGGATCAATCGGAGCATCATCGGCCGAATCATCAAGTTCATCTATCGAGTCCATTATCTCCTCAACCATTTCACCATCCTCCCCTTCAAGATTAGACGCAGGCGAACGATGCTTGCGAAGCAATGTGCTCATAGCACGATTACATTTTCCCATCGGATGCACATGCTTGATAGGAATAGTAAGAACGACCGTATCATATAACATGTAAGCGACATTCAGGAAATTATCAGTCTC
>CAZYXN010000146.1:0-5890 GCA_964651105.1 uncultured Muribaculum sp.
GGCATTAATATATTCCAACAAAACAGAAAACCTTTTCATATTCTTTATATCTTCAAAACAAAACTAAACATCATTTTGTTCATTAAGATAAAAATAGATACAAAAAGTTTGCAAACTTAAATATTATATCTAAATTTGCAATATTGAAACAAAAAGATGAAGAAAATATCTACATATAATCAATATTGGTGGCACATCGGTAATAATTATCGATGGCAATAATCATATACACCATATTGTTTACAAATTATCTATAAACCCCATATGAGCCATCGTAATTACGATGGCTCTTTTTTATATCTCAAAATTCAATATATCAAAATGTTTACAATCAACCACCACGGACTACCGGTTGATAACGCCGGTTTTTATGGCAGATTCGGCGGAGCCTATATTCCCGAAATTTTACATCGCAATGTGGAGACACTCACCGAAGCTTATTACACATATGTCGATACGCCGGAATTCCAACAGGAGTTCAATTCATTGTTGCATGATTATGTAGGGAGGCCGTCACCATTATATTATGCCGACCACTTAAGCCGACATTACAACACCAATATATATCTGAAACGTGAAGACCTCAACCATACCGGCGCACATAAAATCAACAATGCCATCGGCCAGGCGCTTCTTGCTAAAAAAATGGGCAAAACGAAAATCCTCGCCGAAACAGGCGCCGGACAACATGGGGTGGCAACCGCAACCGTATGCGCCCTGATGGATATGGAATGTACCGTGTACATGGGCAAAACCGATGTAGAAAGACAACAGCCCAATGTGGAGCGTATGAAAATGCTCGGAGCAAATGTAGAAGCCGTAACCTCAGGCAACATGACCCTTAAAGACGCAACCAATGAAGCCATCAGAGCATGGTGTTGCAATCCCGACAGTTTTTATGTGATCGGCAGTACAGTAGGGCCTCATCCTTATCCGGAAATGGTGGCATATTTCCAATCTGTCATCAGCGAAGAGATCAAAAAACAACTGAAGGAGCATATCGGCCGAGAGAATCCCGACTATGTCATAGCCTGCATCGGCGGAGGCAGCAACGCCGCCGGAGCCTTCTATCATTTCCTTGACAATCCAGAAGTAAAACTTATAGCCGCCGAAGCAGCCGGTCAGGGAGTCGACACCGATATGACAGCCGCCACTATAAAAGCCGGAAGCGAAGGGATAATACATGGAGCCCGCACACTTCTCATGCAAACTCCCGACGGACAGATAATCGAACCGTATTCCATCTCAGCAGGACTCGATTATCCAGGAGTAGGTCCGTTGCACGCGTATCTTGCAACCTCCGAACGAAGCAATGTAATCGCGGTAACCGACAACGAAGCCCTCGCTGCCGCATTTCGCCTTACCAGAACCGAGGGAATAATCCCGGCGCTGGAATCGGCTCACGCATTGGCCGTTCTTGACAGAATCAAATTCAAGCCGGACGACATCGTGGTCATAAATGTTTCGGGACGCGGCGACAAGGATATGCATACCTACATGCAGTATAAAAACAATACAAATATATGATTATGAAATATCTCTTAAACATCAGATCATTAACAATACCGGCCGATATGGAGACTCCGGTCGGCATATATCTAAAAATAAGGGACTTATATCCTATGTCGGCTCTTCTTGAGAGTTCGGATTACCACACGACCCAAAATTCGGCAAGTTATATCGGAGTATTGCCCATAGCATCATTTTCCGTTGAAAACGGCATAATAACGACATCATATCCCGATGGAAACTCCAACACGACAAAAATAACCGGAAATGCGGATGTAATCGACGAATTAAAAAAATATATTGATTCTTATGAAACGACCGGCGACATATCGTCTGACATCAATGGACTTTTCGGCTATACCTCTTATGATGCAGTAAAGTACTTTGAATCCGTCGATATAACTAAACATGATAAAACATACTCCGGAATTCCAGAGATGAAATATCTGCTTTACCGTTATGTCATCAAACTAAATCACTATAAAAACCAGATGATGATTTATGAACATCTATCTCCCGGCGAAGAATCACGACTTGACGAACTCATAAGCATCATAAGAAATAATAATATCGCCCAATACTCTTTTAAAAGTGTCGGAACGGCGACCTCATCCATTACCGATGACGAATATAAAGAAATGGTAAAAAAAGGTATCGCCCACGCGTTGCGAGGAGATGTTTTCCAAATCGTCCTTTCCCGAAGGTTTTCACAACAGTTTATCGGCGACGAATTCAATGTTTACAGGGCTTTGCGATGTGTCAATCCATCACCGTATCTGTTTTATTTCGATTTCGGTTCATTCAGAGTATTCGGCTCCTCTCCGGAAACACATCTGAGAGTCGAAAACGGAATAGCATATATCGACCCTATTGCAGGGACATTCAAACGAACCGGCGACGATACACGTGACCATGAACTGGCCGAAGCGTTGCTTGCCGATGAAAAGGAAAATGCCGAACACATAATGCTCGTCGACCTCGCCCGAAACGACCTCAGCCGAAGCGGAGGGAAAGTAGAGATCGACTTTCTGCGCCAAATTCAATTTTATTCGCACGTCATACATATGGTATCACGTGTAAAAGCGACACTCCCAGAAAACGCCGATGTGTATCGGCTCTACGCAGACACTTTCCCGGCAGGAACGTTAAGCGGCGCCCCAAAAGTAAAAGCCATGCAACTGATTGATGAAATCGAGCCGCACAACAGAATGATATATGGCGGATGCATCGGATATATCGGTCTTAACGGCAACCTGAATCAAGCAATAACAATAAGAAGCTTTCTGAGCTACAACAATGTCCTATACTCCCAAGCCGGCGCCGGAATCGTAGCGCATTCGGTACCGGAAAACGAGTTGCAAGAGACCAATAACAAACTCGGAGCTCTTGTAAAAGCCGTGAATTATGCCGAATCGTTTCACATATAATATCCCCAATAACAATGAAACTACTGATTATTGACAATTACGATTCGTTTACCTACAATATCGTACACGCAACGAGAGAACTCGGTATAAGCCCCACAGTGTCGAGAAACGACAGATTTTCAATCGAAGATGCCGGGAAATATGATAAAATAATAATTTCACCCGGACCAGGCATACCGGAAGAAGCAGGAATAATGCCGGAAGTCTTGCGTCAATATGCCGACAAAAAGCCGATAATGGGAATATGTCTGGGGCATCAGGCCATCGGGGAACGATTTGGAGCACACCTGAAAAATTTAAACCAAGTATATCACGGAATCAAGACTCCTGTAAATATCATAACTGACGACTATCTGTTTCATGGCGTTCCAAAACGTTTTGACGCAGGAAGATACCATTCGTGGGTCATAGATCCCATGGACTTTCCTGAAAGTCTTGAAGTGATCGCCGTAAGCGATGACAATGAGATAATGGCTATACGTCATAAAAAATATGATGTAAGAGGAGTGCAGTTTCATCCGGAGTCAATACTGACTCCATATGGGCTCAAGATAATCGAAAACTGGCTTAAACATTAGCACCGCCCATAATACATATCTACCTAATAAAACCCATACAATAATGAAAGCTTTATTATATAAAATGTTTGAGCATAAAAGTCTCTCCCACGATGAGGCCAGAGAGGTATTGCTCAATATAGCCGACGGCAAATACAACGATGCCCAGCTGTCGGCCTTCATGACCGTTTATCTTATGAGAAGCATAACAATCGACGAACTGACAGGCTTCAGAGATGCGATTCTCGAACGTCGCCTGCCGGTAGATTTCGGAAATGTCAAGTCTATTGACATAGTAGGCACAGGAGGAGACGGCAAAAACACATTCAACATATCTACGGCAAGTTGTTTCGTTGTCGCCGGTACCGGCAGAAAAGTGGTCAAGCACGGCAACTACGGAGCAAGTTCCGTATCGGGAGCATCAAATGTTCTCGAACAGCATGGCGTAAAATTCACGTCCGACACCGACAAACTGCAACGGTCACTTGACGAATCGGGAGTGTGTTATCTGCATGCGCCATTTTTCAGCCCTGCCTTAAAAAGTGTCAGCAATGTAAGAAAATCGCTTGCCGTAAGAACATTTTTCAATATGCTCGGCCCGCTTGTCAACCCCATATTGCCAAAACATCAGCTTTTAGGAGTCTATAATCTTAAACTGATGAGGCTATACGAGTACATCGCACAACGTGACGGCATCAAATGCACTATAGTACATTCGCTTGACGGATACGACGAAATATCACTAACTTCACAATTCAAGGTGTCTTCGCCTGAAGGAGAAATGCTTTACAATCCGGAAGATTTAGGATGGAAACGTTACAGTCAGGAGAGTCTATTTGGCGGAAATACAGTCCAGGAAGCCTCGGTAATTTTCGACAAAGTGTTGTCAGGAAAGGCTACGGAAGCCCAGCTAAACTGCGTGATTGCCAATTCGGCATTTGCAATCAAAACCCTTGATCCGGAGCTGACACTAACGGAAGCTGTTACTCAAGCAACAGAGTCCATAAGTTCCGGAATGGCACTCAAGGCTTTTCGCAAATTTGTAGACCTCAACAAATAACTTGACAATATGACCAACATATTAGATATCATCATAGCAAACAAACGCCAGGAGGTCGAAGCAAAGCGTATCAGCGGAGTTTACCGCATCCTTCTTGAATTTGAACAGGAGATGCTGTCGAATAAATCTGAGAAGAGATTGTCATTCAGCAAAACACTGGCTGATGACCGATACGGCATCATCGCGGAGTTCAAACGCCGTTCTCCTTCAAAGGGAGAAATCCACCCCATGGCAATAGCCTCCGAGATTGTTCCGGAATATTATAAAAACGGGGCGGCATGTTGCTCCGTATTGACTGACACCGCATTTTTCGGAGGTTCCCTCGATGATTTGGCACAAGCCCGCATAGCAACTCCTGATATGCCGTTGCTCAGGAAAGAA
Organism: uncultured Muribaculum sp.; assembly: GCA_964651105.1. Lineage (GTDB taxonomy): Bacteria > Bacteroidota > Bacteroidia > Bacteroidales > Muribaculaceae > Muribaculum. The sequence goes on from CAZYXN010000146.1 coordinate 4,935, forward strand.
TTCATAATAGACCGCATGCAGATACTCGAAGCCGCATTCTACGGAGCAAACGCTGTGCTGCTAATAGCCTCAGCACTTTCCACTGAGCAAATCAAGGAATTTATCGACTATGCCCATGCTCTAAACATGGAAACCCTGCTCGAACTTCATGGTATAAAAGAACTCGACAAGGCATTATCGACAACCGATATGATAGGAATAAACAATCGGAATCTAACGACATTCTCAACCGATACCGCAATGTCGGAGGAAATGATAACGCATCTTCCCGATAACATCGTAAAGGTAGCTGAAAGCGGATTGACGAGCATAGAAGAAGTAAACAGACTGCGAGAAAAAGGATATCGCGGTTTCCTTGTTGGAGAATCGTTCATGAAATATAAAAAACCGGGCATCGCCCTTAAAAATTTTATAAATGCAAAACATTGACACTCCCTGCCATGCCGACATGATGATCAAAATATGCGGCATGCGCGACCCTCACAATATTGCTGATGTCGCATCGCTGGCTCCCATGCTTATGGGTTTCATATTTCACGACAAATCGCCGAGAGATGCGTCGGATCTCTCGCCCGATGTAATAAAGTCTCTGCCCGGATTCATACGTCCTGTCGCTGTCACAGTTGACAAAAGCGTCAACGAGATTCTTCATCTATGTGACAAATACGGATTCAAGATAGCGCAACTTCACGGAAACGAATCGCCGGAACAATGCCGACAGCTAAAAAAAGAGGGACTTACCGTATTCAAAGCCATCGGATTAAAAGATGAAATTGTTGACTGGGCATCACTACGCGCATATGAGGACTCGATTGACCTATTCTTGTTCGACAATAAATGCGAGTCACACGGCGGTTCGGGCGAAAAATTCTCCTGGTCTATACTTAAAGATTATCCACTCCACACCCGATATCTTTTAAGCGGAGGCATAGGACCCGATGATATTGATTCAATCA
>CAZYXN010000147.1:0-5831 GCA_964651105.1 uncultured Muribaculum sp.
AATGCTCTTGAACAGGCTTCCTGCAAATTAACAATCGTTATGAAACACCCTCTTAGATTTATGTAGTGTGAAAATGCTGTATAACATGCTTCTGCATATTGTTTAATTGAAAAAGAATCATCATATTTGCAGATTGATAGTTTATAATATTTGTTTTATAGCGTTTTTATGAAGAAATTTTTTACTCTTTTCATGGCGTTAGCTGTGGCATTAGGTTATATGCATCTTAATGCCCAGATTGTAACAACTTCGCCACAAGCTATTTATCAGAATAGTGCTCCCATTGTTATTACATTCCATGCCGCAGGCACTCCTTTGTCGGGAATGACCGCGACATCATCGGTATATGCTCATACGGGAGTGATATTGAACGGGGAGTCGGAGTGGAAATATGCTCCGAAATGGGGGACTAATACCGCAAAATATAAATTGACAAATGCCGGTTCGAATACATGGACATTGACTATTCCTGATATAAACAGCTATTATGGTCTGAAAAGCGGAGAGAAAGTAAAGGAACTTGCGTTTGTTTTTCGTAATGCGGGAGGAACGAAACAGACGCAAAATATCCTTGTGCCGGTTTATGCCGAAGGTGAAACCCCGGTGATTTACAATGCTCCGGTAGCTAAAGCATATCCCGGCGGAGTGCCTGAAATGGGTCCCGTAAGAAGTTCCGACGGTACGACGCTGTTTTGTATTGCCGCTCCCGGGAAAAATAAAGTCAATCTTGTCGGGTCATGGATTGACTATCGTCCGGTAGAGGAAACATATTATCAGGATTATAACGGGACTCGCTATTTTTGGTGGCAGATATCCGGGCTTGCTGAAAACACAGATTATATATATTATTTTGTCATCGATGAAACATTGAAGGTCGGGGATCCGTATGCGCGTCTCGTCTTGGATCCGAATAATGACAAATATATTCCCGAGACAGTTTATCCGAACATGCCTGAATATCCGTATTCACATGTAAGTGAGACGATTGTGTCGGTGTACAATACCAATCAGGATGTGTATGACTGGAAAATCAAAAATTTCCGTGGAGTGGCTCCTGAGCAGCTTGTTATCTATGAATTGCTTATCCGCGATTTTACCGGCACTGAAGGGGCTTCTGACGGCAACGGGACAGTGCGGGGAGTGATTGAAAAATTGCCTTACCTGAAGTCGCTTGGAATAAACGCGATTGAGCTTCTCCCTATTATGGAGTTTGATGGCAATCTTTCATGGGGATACAATCCGAATTTCTATTTTGCCCCTGATAAGGCTTATGGTACGCCTCAGGATTATCGGAAGCTCATTGATGCCGCCCATGCTGAAGGGATTGCTGTGATTCTTGATGTCGTGTTTAATCAGACTGCAGGGCTGCATCCATGGTGGATGATGTATTCACCTTCGCAAAATCCGTTTTACAATGCTTCAGCTCCTCACTCTTATAGCGTGTTGAATGATTGGAAACAGGAAAATCCGATTGTGCAGCAGCAATTTAAAGATGTGTTGAAATATTGGCTGACTGCTTATAATGTCGACGGTTTCCGTTTTGACTTGGTTAAAGGTTTAGGTAATGACAATAGTTACGGGGCCTCATATGATGCATCAAAAAACACTTGGAGCGGAGTGACGGAAGCTAAAACAAATGCATATAATTCTTCACGTGTGGCGCGCATGAAAGAACTTCATGCGGCGATGAAAGAGGTTACTCCGGATGCTTATTTTATCAACGAGAATCTCGCAGGAGCGGAAGAGGAGAATGACATGGCCGCCGACGGGGAATTGAATTGGGCGAACATTAACTATGCTTCATGTCAGTTTGCGATGGGTTTTGCTTCTGAATGCGACTTGAACCGATTTTATGCTCCTGATGACTCGAGAACCATAGGTTCGACGGTTTCCTATGCCGAAAGTCATGATGAGGAGAGGATGGCCTTCAAGATTGAGAAATACGGAGCGAGCGGTATAAAGGGGAATATATCGGCTTCGATGCGTCGTCTTGGTTCTGTTGCGGCAATGATGCTTATGTCTCCCGGGGCTCACATGATATGGCAATTTCAGGAATTTGGCGCCGATCAGACAACCAAGTCTTCCGATGGCGGTAATGATACAGGCAACAAGAAAGTTGTATGGAGCTATCTTGACAACGCCGACCGTGCCGCATTGAAAGACACTTACGCTAAACTTAACGGTATCCGTAAAAGTGTGCCGGCGCTGTTCTCAAATACTTCCAAAGCGGTATTGAACTGTAAGACATCGGGGTCTTCATGGACGGCTCCGTTTAACATGAAATTGATTAATGGAACATCTGAGTTGTATTGTGTGATAAATCCGGCTGTATCGGGAGAGATGTCTATCGAGGTGTCCTTCTCTAAAGCCCCGTCGTCCTACAATCTGATACTCTCGAGTTACGAAGTCAATCCTTCATTGACCGGCAATAAAGTTACTTTGCCTGCCGGAGCGTTTGCGATTTTCGGAACTGCCGATGTTTCAGGAATTGATGATGTCATTGTCGAGGAACCGACTGCCAATGCTGTGCTTGGCGGTTTCGGCTCTATCACTGTGCTTGGTGATTACAGCACTCTTGATATATATACTTTGACAGGAAGTGCTGTGAACCGTACCGAAGGGTTGGTACCTGGCATATATGTGGTAAGAGTTGACGGGCAGACGTTTAAAGTGCAGGTAAAATAGGACTGATACTATATGTGACATATCGCGGCTGCCGGAGTTCTTGGATGCTTCGGCAGCCGTTTTGTGAATGTCAATTAAAATCGGTTAGAGAGTATGTTGTCGCTTGTGTGGTCGTGGGAAATTGCGTATATTTGTAGGTTAAACTGAAAAACAGATGGATTTTAAGCTTGAATCTAAATATAGTCCTACCGGCGATCAGCCGCAGGCCATAGCCGAGATTGTCGATGGGCTGAATTCGGGGACAAAGGCACAGACGCTTTTGGGTGTTACAGGCTCGGGGAAGACATTCACCATGGCCAACGTGATTGCGGAGGTCAATCGTCCCACGCTTATTCTCAGTCACAATAAGACTTTGGCTGCCCAGCTTTATGGAGAGTTCAAGCAGTTCTTCCCTAATAACGCGGTTGAATATTTCGTAAGCTATTACGATTACTATCAGCCCGAGGCGTATATTCCGTCTTCCGACAAATATATAGAGAAAGATTTGATGATTAATGACGAGATTGACAAGTTGCGTCTCGCCACTATTTCGGCTTTGCTTTCCGGACGCCGTGACGTGATAGTTGTGTCTTCTGTCTCGTGTCTGTATGGAGTCGGCAATCCTGAAGATTTTAATGCGAGTGTCGTAAGTATAAAAGTCGGGCAGAAGATTGCGAGAAATGTTTTCTTGAGAAAGCTTGTCGATGCTTTGTATAGCCGTAATGAGATGGAACTTAGCCGTGGCACTTTCCGTGTGAAAGGCGATACGATAGACATTCGTCTGGCATATGAGGAAATAACGTTGAGGGTTATTTTCTGGGGAGATGAGATTGAATCGATTTCGACCATTCATCCTGACGACGGAGTATCGCTTAGAAAACATGATTGTTTCAATATCTATCCTGCCAATGTTTTCGTGACTTCTCGTGAACGCATAGGTACAGCAATAGCTAAAATGGAAATTGACTTGGGAGAGCAGGTCGGCTATTTCCGTAAAGAAGCGAAAGAGCTTGAGGCAAGCAGGCTGTATGAACGCACCACCTATGATATTGAGATGATTCGCGAGATAGGGCATTGCTCCGGGATTGAAAACTACAGCCGTTATTTTGATGGCCGTGAGCCGGGCATGCGTCCGTTCTGCCTGTTGGACTACTTCCCTAAGGATTTCCTTACGATTATAGATGAAAGTCATGTTACGATTCCTCAGATTCGTGCGATGTATGGCGGCGATCTTTCCCGTAAGATGAATCTTGTGGAATATGGGTTCCGATTGTCGGCGGCTCTTGACAATCGTCCGCTTAAATTCAATGAGTTTGAGGCATTGACAGGGCAGACGGTTTATGTAAGCGCGACACCGGCCGATTATGAGCTTGAAAAGAGCGAGGGCGTGATTGTCGAGCAGATTATCCGCCCCACAGGCCTGCTTGATCCCATCATAACTGTCAGACCGTCATTGAATCAGATTGACGATTTGCTTGAAGAGATACAGCAGCGTGTAGAAATAAACGAACGTGTTCTTGTCACGACTCTTACAAAAAGAATGGCCGAGGAGCTGAATGAATACCTGCTCAAGCTTCGAGTGAAAGCCGCCTATATTCATAGCGATGTTGAAACGCTTGATCGTATAAAAATCCTTGATGATTTGCGGGCCGGGGTGTACGATGTGCTCATTGGGGTCAATCTTCTTCGTGAAGGGCTTGATTTGCCCGAGGTGTCGCTTGTCGCCATTCTTGACGCTGATAAGGAGGGATTTTTACGGAGTCATCGTTCACTTACTCAGACGGTAGGTCGAGCGGCTCGAAATCTTAACGGAACTGTTATCATGTATGCCGACAAAATCACTGATTCAATGAAGCAGACGATTGAGGAAACGGAGAGGAGGCGTTCTATCCAGCTGGCATACAATGAAGAGCATGGCATCACTCCTCAGGCTATTGTTAAGGCTCGTCAGGCTATAATCGGAATGGAGGATGACGAGATTGCGGCCCAATCGAGAGAAGGTGGAAGCCGTTCTGGATTGAATTCGAAAAAATCTCGTGGGGAGAGCGTTCCATATATACAGGAATATAAAAATACGGTTAATATTGCTGCCGATCCGGTTATTCCGTATATGAATAAAGACGAGTTGCAACGTGCCATCACTCGATTGAGAGGCGAGATGGTCGATGCGGCAAAGCGGATGGATTTTATGGAAGCCGCCCGTATGCGTGATGAATTGATGAAAATGGAGGAGCATCTGGCTACATTGAAATGAAGAATATGCAGACAAGACAGTCATCGTGGTTGCCGACTTCAGTTAAAGAGATTGAGGAACTCGGATGGGATTACATAGATGTGATTCTCTTTTCCGGAGATGCTTATGTGGATCATCCGTCATTTGCGGCTGCGGTTATTGGCAGGACTCTTCAGGCTCATGGTTATAGAGTGGCTGTTGTGCCTCAGCCAAATTGGCGTGATGATTTGCGTGATTTTAAGAAGCTCGGTCGTCCGAGGTTGTTCTTCGGAGTTTCTGCTGGAGCTATGGATTCGATGGTAAATCACTATACTGCCGCCAGGCGCAGGCGAAGTAACGACGCTTATACTCCTGACGGGAGGTTTGGGATGCGTCCTGATTATCCCACTATTGTATATTCCAAAATTCTGAAAGAGCTTTATCCTGATGTCCCGGTTGTTGCCGGAGGCATAGAAGCGTCGTTGCGCAGAGTCTCGCATTACGATTATTGGCAAGACAGATTGCGTCCTTCGATTCTTCTTGACGCGCCGGTCGATATGATAATCTATGGAATGGGGGAGAAGCCGGTGGTGGATGTCGCCGATGCATTGTCGGCGGGAAAGAGTATGGGAGATTTGCATGACATCATGCAGACCGCGTTGCTTTTGCCGGCGGCAATGATGCCTGGGGCCGATTCAAAAAATATAATATTGTCATCCTTTGAAGAGTGTATGCGTGATAAACGTAAACAGTCGAGAAACTTCAAGCATGTGGAGCAGCAATCCAATCGTATGCATGGCGCGACAATATGGCAGCGGCATGGAGACAAAGTGGTAAAAATAAATCCGATGCTGCCTCCTATGACGACCAGGGAAATTGATGCTTCGTTTGATCTTCCGTACACCCGTCTTCCTCATCCCCTTTATAGAGGAAAAGAGATCCCTGCATGGTAGAT
>CAZYXN010000148.1:0-948 GCA_964651105.1 uncultured Muribaculum sp.
CGCATGGTGTATGTTCGTCAGAAAACGAAGAAGCTTATAATTTTGCCATTGCAAGAAAAGGCTGTGGAAATAATGAATCGCTATCGTTCGCCACAACGTAAATACATATTTCCGATACTGGATAATAGAGAAAGAACTCCACGACAAATAAGGAATCGAATATATGACGTATTAGCCAATGTGAATGGGCATTTAAATGATATAGGAAAAGAGTTGGGGATTGAGTTGAAAATTTCCAGCTATACTGCACGGCATTCATACGCAACAGTGTTGAAGCGTTCCGGTGTCAGTACCTCTATTATTAGTGAGAGCTTGGGGCACAGTTCAGAACGAATAACTCAAATATACTTGGATAGTTTCGATAATGAGCAAGTGGATGAAGCAATGAAGAACCTACTGTAATTTCAAAATAATCCCATTTGCACAATTGCAGGTGGGATTTTCTTTATATTTTTGCCTAAAATAAATATCACATGGAACTCTATTTCTTTAAAAATAAGATTATTCGTGAAGTCAAGGAAGAGCTAATACATTGTTTCGCTTACAGCGATTTCGATTTATCCGCTGATTTATGCGGACTAAATCTCAAACCTTTTATAGATGCAGGGATTGATATTAGTAATACCTCATTGACGTTTGACCTTAAAATAAAAGAATGGAAAGAGGGTCCAATTGACCGCCTATTATTCGTTCGTACCATTTCTGAATTCAAGCAACATGCTGAATCACTCGCCAATAAATGCGCTATACGGCAAATAGAAGAGAAACATGTCTGTGCCTTAAAATTCATGGCTGCTATTTTTACACGAACTATTCATCATTTGATAAATGATACAGATGTGTTTGACATGGAACAAAACCTACGCATGTATAGCATCGCCGTGCGTCCTGATTTGCTGAATTTATACATAGCATTAAAACAGAATAAAGGGAAAACCGCAACAATCC
>CAZYXN010000148.1:958-5776 GCA_964651105.1 uncultured Muribaculum sp.
GGAAAAGTATCTGGATAAATTCCTTGCTGTAAATAACGTAGAAGAGGCACAAGAAGAATTAGAAGACTTATATCCCTCAATGATGGGGAAAAAGGTAAAAAGTGACCAGCTATACCTCAACTATATAATGGCAAGCACATACACTTACATTTCTCGCAACATTATCCCATCTCAAGAAAACAAGATAACGGTTGAACAATGTACGTTTTTATTAGAATTCCTCACTGAATTCAAATTCATATCACCTCAGGATAAGAAAAACAAATTAAACAATCTACAGTCCACCATAAAATCATTAATTATTGATTCTAATTCGTATATCATCGAACGATTTCGCAGAAATAAACGCATGAGAGCATTCCCCCGTCCTCGCTTATTCGATATATATGATATTTGCTGGGACGATAGATGGGAATAACAAGCCTTATCCTACCATTACTGCCACAAAGGAAGTTGCATCTTTTTCGCATCATATCCTTTGTGGCAGTTTCTTTTTACCTACGCTAAATTTTATATTTCTCATTTTCAATTCAAAGGATATGACATGAAAAATCGGATATTCCTTTGAACTTGATGGCATTTCGTTTGCACTTAGATAGGCGGCAACAGCCTGAAAGACGTCGCAGGAAGAAGCCCCTAATACTCACGGGAAGTTGAGTAAAGAGTTCTGAATCATCGTAAAAAAGAAGAAGATGAAAGAAGAAACAAAGGTGGCGACCTTAAACGCAAATGAGAATATAAACGCTACAAAAGTAGCAAGTGTTGAACAATCAAATACTAACAGTATGAAAGAACAAGCTATCGTAGCTACACCTGACGAGGTGGAAGATTGCGGATGCTCGGAAGATGGAGCACCTGCAACATGGCAAGCTAACATTAACGGTAAGCAACAACAAATCATCATAGGTTTCACGGACTGTAATATTCCTGTTTCCAAGAAGAAAGAGGAACTGCTGAAATTGGCTGATAAGAAAGACTGTCTTCCTGTGAAGTACAACGTAGTACGTCCTGAAATCTTTTGGAATGAGAACTATCCGATTGTTGACCGTAATGGTAACGAAATTCAGAAAGGCACTCCCGATGTGTACGTCTTGTGTCCTGAACCCGGTACTAACTGTCGTATTTTCTTCGATGAAGTACTTACTGATGTGGAAATCATTGAATGTGAATCCGTTCAGGATTGGGCAAAGAAAGTAGGTACGACTAATCAGCTTTGTCAGAGCTTTGATAAGGTAAAGGAAGTGGCTGTTGCTGCTTTGGCTACGGGTGTTGAAGCTGCCAAGCAAGTAGCACGCTTCGCAATGGAGCACCATGTTCCTGAAAGCGTGTCAGAGTGCTACTTGTTAACTCGATTAACACCTAAGAATATTTCTTTGATGATGATGGGACATAAGCCTAAAGTGGAAATCGCATTGGGGAGAACTTGGGAAGATGCACAGCGACTACTTAGCGGAATAGGTAAAACATTTGGAGAAGCAGAGCGTGCAAAACGTTATGTTATCCGTGCCATCAACTCTCTGCTTGATGATGAGGACTACGATTTGGACACCGTATTAGAAGCCTTAAAAACCATACCGGCAGAGAAAGTAACCTATGCCAAACTAAAAAAGTGTGGTGATAAGGAAACTTGTATCGTTAAGGTGTTGACTTCTTGGATTATCAAAATGCAGCGTGACACTCTAAAAACCGCTGCATAGCAAGCTGAAACGGAAGCCTACGTGAGAGGTGGGCTTCTGTTGAATCAAATTCAATGGCGGTAGTTTTTTCAAGTCCGGGCATATAAAGTGAAAATTTTCTGAAAGCCTACCGTCCTGAATAATTCAGTAATAGACGATAATTCTATAAATAAAACAGTTATGAAGTTAGTTAAAGCTATACTACATAAAGGAGAATGGCTGCTTGACGCATTAAAACGTGTGGGCTACAAAATGATACCCACCAATACCATTCTGGATAAGACCTTAACGGGTCTTGGAGCTACCCACAGTGAAATACACAGTAAACGGAACTCTATCATAATCGAACCGAATGTTCCCGTGATACTTGGCAAGCTGAATGACAACGACAACTTGGAAGCGGTCTATGAAAAGTGTACTCCGTATTCTATTAAGCAATATCTAAAGATGGATATTCCGTATAAGAAGATTATAACCACGCCGGAGAGCTTTCATAAGATACGAAAAGCGGCAATGGAGCTGAACATCAATATCTACAAAGATTACTTCTGCTTGTTTGACGAGTGCGAGAAACTGACGCAGGATATTGAATACCGGAGGAAAATCTCACAGCCGATATATGACTTCTTCAAATTTGAACAGAAAGCCTTTGTGTCCGCTACACCTTTGAAGATGTCGCATCCCGAATTTGAGAGACAAGGTTTCCAACAGATACAGATTGCACCGGATTACGACTATAAGAAGAACTTGGAACTGATTGTAACCAACAGCTATTACAAGCGGTTGCGGATTGTTTTGGACAACTTAAAGGACAGCAAACATATCTGCATATTCTTCAATGTAACGGATGGGATAGCTGATTTGATTGACAATTTAGGTGTTACAGATTATAAGGTGTTCTGCTCGCAAAAGAGTGTGGAAAAGTTGAGAAAAAGAGGGATAACTAATGCTTATTCACAGATTGACTACCCTTTGGCAAAATACAACTTCTTTACCTGCCGTTTCTATTCCGCTTTGGATATTCGCATAGGCAGATACAAGCCGGACATACTTATGCTGACCGATTTGCGTACAGCACAATGGACTATGATAGACCCGTTCACGGAAGCCATTCAGATACAAGGCAGATTCCGCAGAAAAGGGAATGATGATGTCACCTACAACTCACTTACCCACATTACCACCATCAACCCCAATATTCATGTTCGTAGTGATGAAGAAATAAGGAATAGGATTGAGCAGTTCATTACCAATTACAACCTATTGAAAGAACAACAGGAAACGGATGAATTTAAACAAGAAGCGATACTTGAAGATATGGGAAAACTAAAATATCAGGATTTAATAGACGAAAGAGGCGAGATAAATCCGTTCTCCATAGACAACCTCTATAATGAGGAACGGGTAAGGGCTTACTACCAATCCGCAGATAGATTGTACCAGGCGTACCTTGCTACGGGTTTCTTCAATATCACCTATAACAATGTAATTGAATGTGTTGGAGATGATGATATAGAAAAGCTCAATAATACCAAAGTCACCACTGAACAAAGAAAGCAGTTACTATGTCTGATTGTCCGGTTAGAAGAATGGCTTAAAAACGGTAAGATTACTTTTGAGGAAAAAGAGCAGCTACTAAATCTGTTTAGACAACAGCCGGAGTGTGATTACATTTTGACTGCCTACAATAAAATAGGTAAAGATGCGATAGTGAGTGCCGAATATAAGAAGCCGCTTATTGATAGAAAGATTAAGGAATACGACAAGGCACAAGCCCAGCAGCTAAGATTCTCTCCTAAAGTCCTCGATGAGATAAAAGCGGAATTTCAGTTAGGAATATACCTGCCAAAAGAGGAGATAAAGCAGAAATTGGAGATTATATATCAGGAGAATGGCATAAATTTCAAAGTGACACAAGAAACAATAAAAGAATATTATGATTGCAATTTATCCGGCTCAAAAGAGAAGCCATCATTCAAACTTAATTTCTTTAAGTTTTAGGCGGTATTTTTTTTAAGAGTGGGCATATAGGACTGAAAAATCATGAAGTGATACCGCCTATTGCTTAGAAGCAAAATCAGCTCTTTTCATTCGATAACGTTCATGTCCGGTGAGGATGTGGGCGTTATTTTTTACAGACAGCTTAATATTAGTGGTAGTTTCAGATGGATGCCTATATATTTCTCTCTATGCAATATACCTATTCTGAAAAAGATATTTAAAGAGGCTACATCATTTAATATATCGCCAAGCCGTAAGTGACCCTTGCGGCTTTTATTTTGGCGCAGAACCACAGCCGCACATTTTTCCCGATTCCGATTTTCTGAATATTTCCACGTTAGGAAGAGTTATATAGCACCTACTTTATAAGATGCCACATACAGCTAATACCATTAAAAAGACTACCTGATTAAAGAATCACCTATATACAGTTTAGCTAAAAGTCAAGAAAACAGACATATAAGGTACTTCATATAAGAATCCCCCTCCCCATTCAGCCAGTAACCTTAAATATATAAGAGTGCCTGCCTTGCGTGCCCACAACCCCTTTAGTCCCCCTCTGTATATTGATATAAAAAAGAATTATTAATCATTTAAACTTTTATCAATATGAATAATTTAGTTATCATGCCAACAGAGAACAAAGAAAGAATGAATTTAGGTGAGTTTGCAGAAGAAGCAACCATTATTGAAGAAACTGCAACGCCTAAAAGGGTAAATCATTTCATTGAGGCAAACACCCAAGAAGCCACCTTACAACATTTGAAAAATGACTGCATTACTCCCGTTTTTGCCAAAGACAATGAGCTTACAGTAAACCATGCTGCATTTATTGAAACAGTTTGGGAAGCTGCAAACTCCTACTACAATGGTGAGACTATTGGAACGCCCGATATTCGTGTTAGTCATGTTATTAAGGGTCGCACGCCTGATGCAATCCATAAGCCAGCCAATCAGTTGTTGGAATCTGACAAAACAATCTACTATGAGAGGGCAGCTTTTAGTATTGACATTCCTACAATCTATGAAACGGTTGAGGGTAACAAACTGAACCTTTCAATAGTGGGGGTTAGAGCCTATAACCAAATGAACCTATATTCAAAGAAAGTTCCAGAGTTGTTTAGATTGGCTATTGGCTTTA
>CAZYXN010000149.1:0-5714 GCA_964651105.1 uncultured Muribaculum sp.
CGATGTAATAGCACAGGGACTGCGCGACACGGTCGGCAATTACGGACGTGTCACTGCATTCGCTCGCGAACGGGCCCTCGCCTGGATAAAACTCTTTCATCTCGAAGCTCTCGCCGAACGACGTTACAACACACTCTCCACCGGAGAACAACGGCTTGTATTGATTGCCCGAACCCTTATTAAGCATCCGGCTCTGCTCATTATGGACGAGCCGCTCCACGGCCTTGATGCCGCTCGTAAAAGAAGTGTCCGGGCCGTTGTCAACAAACTTGTAAACCGCGACCATCCCTCCCTCATCTATGTCACCCATTTTTTGCCCGAAGTGCCGGAATGCGTCACAAAAACAAAGACGCTCCAAAAGTTAAAAAATGTATAACATTTTATAGATTCACCTCTTTGCCGTAACTTTGAAAATTAACTGACATAGTTATCCTGATGACACGTTTAAATATCCTTTTGGCTCTTGTCACGCTGCTTTTTACATCTTGCAAAACTGCAAGCGTGAAAGAAAATGCCGAAAGCGGGCAAAAATTCCAAAACCCTGTCGTGTTCAATTCCGACAGCGCATACAATTATGTAGCCGGGCAGGTGGCATTCGGACCACGTGTCCCCGGATCAGAGCCTCATAAAGAATGTGCCGCCTACATAGTGTCGAAACTTCATGGAGCCGATACGATAATAATCCAAAACACAGTTGCCCGAAATTTTCGCGGAGAGTCGATTCCGCTCACAAATATAATGGGACGGTTCAATATTTCCGCCGGCAAACGTATACTTCTTGTCGCTCATTGGGACACTCGCCCGTGGGCCGACAATGATAGGGACAAAGCCAACCACACAACCCCTATTGACGGAGCCAACGACGGAGCGAGCGGTGTAGGGATTTTACTTGAGCTTGCGCGTCTATTCGGTGAAAAACTCCCTGAAGTAGGGGTCGACATGTTGTTCGTTGACGGCGAGGATTCCGGAGATTCCGGCAGCTGGTCGGCAAATAACGATGACACTTGGTGTCTCGGTTCGCAGTATTGGATAAACCACACTCCCTATTCTCCCGACAATCTGCCCGCCTACGGCATCCTGCTTGACATGGTAGGCGGCCGCAACGCTAACTTCTATCGGGAATATTCTTCCGAAATAAATGCGCGTGACATAAACGCCAAAGTATGGGCCATTGCCAACGCCTCAGGCTACGGCGACCGTTTCATCAACACTGTACGCGGCGCTGTCACCGATGACCACATATACATAAATCAGGCCGGAATTCCGACTATCGACATCATCGAATGCGGAAACAGCGAAACCGGCTCTTTCCCACCTACATGGCATACTCTTGACGACAACATGGACAACATCGACCGCTCAACGCTGAAAGCGGTCGGTCAGACTGTCGCCAACACTATATATTTAGAAAAAAACAAATAACAACACCATCATGACCATTAACGAACAACAGGATGCGATTATTGACGAATTTGCCGACATCGACGATTGGATGGACAGATACGCCTATATAATCGACATGGGCAACGCTCTTGACCCTATGCCTGAAAAATACAAGACTCCTCAGAATCTTATTGAAGGATGCCAGAGTCGGGCATGGCTTAACGCGGAGCTTAACAGCGACGGAAAAATAGAGTTCCGGGCCGACAGTGACGCTATTATCGTGAAAGGCATTATAAGCATGCTTGTAAATGTGCTTTCCAACCACACACCACAGGAAATTCTTGATGCCGACCTGTATTTTATAGATAAAATAGGGCTTGCCGAACATCTTTCGCCAACACGAAGCAACGGACTTGCGGCAATGGTGAAACAGATGCGTCTGTACGCATTGGCGTTCAAAGAACTTGAAGATGCAAAGAAAAAGTAATACTAATAATTAATCCTCATCATTATCATGTTTAATCAACCGAAGGGTCTTATACCCGCAGCCCTTAGCAACATGGGCGAACGCTTTGGATTCTACGTCATGATGGCAATCCTGACGTTGTTCCTTATGTCTAAATTTGACCTCGACGGAAGTCAGGCAGGAGCGCTGTACTCCGTTTTTTATTGCGCGATCTATATCCTCGCTTTAGTAGGTGGTGTGATTGCCGACAAAACCAAAAATTACAAAGGCACTATCATTGCCGGTCTGCTCGTAATGTCGTTAGGCTACGCTCTTTTGGCAGTTCCCGCTCTTATCACTACCGAATGGATTGCTCTCAGCGCTCTTCTTGTCATCGCATTCGGAAACGGACTTTTCAAAGGCAATCTTCAGGCTGTCGTAGGCCAACTTTACGATGACCCGAAATGGAGCCACAAACGCGATTCCGGATTTCAGATTTTCTATATGTTCATCAATATCGGCGGCTGTATCGCTCCGTTCGTAGCAGTTTGGGTGCGTAACACGTTTGTGAAATTGCAAGGTTACGCCTACAACGCCGATCTTCCCGGATTATGCAATGCCCTGCTTGCCGAACGCGAAGTCGACACCGACCTATTTCTTGAATACGCCAATCAGGTATCACAGACCGAAATAAACTTCTCTACACTGCGCGAATTTGCACAAAACTATCTGGAGGCGTTCAACACCGGTTTCCACTATGCATTCTCAGTGGCGATTGTCGCTATGCTCATATCTTTAATCATCTTCCTGTGCTTCAAAAAACAGCTCCCCACTCCGGGAGCCAAGAAAGCTGCGTCAGGAGAAAAATCAGCTGCGGAAAAAGAAGAGATCCGTCAGTCGGCAAAAGAAATCAAACAACGCATCATGGCTCTTATGGTAGTGTTCGGCGTTGTGATTTTCTTCTGGTTCTCATTCCATCAGAATGGGCTTACCCTCACGATGTTTGCGAAAGATTACACCCGGCTTGCTCTTGGCGACATGCCGCTTTCCGCTGAAATATTCCAGTCAATCAATCCGTTTGTGGTTGTATTCCTGACTCCGATTGTCATGTGGATTTTCTCAGCGCTCGCCCGTCGCGGAAAAGAACCTTCAACCCCTCGTAAGATTGCCATCGGTATGGGAATCGCCGCTGTGGCCTATGTAGTGATGTGCATCGCGTCAATCGGACTCCCTTCACAGGTTTCGTTGGCCGGAGCCCCCGTACCTGCCGCTGAACGCGTGACCCCGTGGATTCTCTTCTCGGTATATTTCATCCTCACCGTAGCCGAGCTGTTTATCTCGCCGCTTGGTCTTTCGTTCGTGTCAAAAGTGGCGCCCGCCCATCTTCAGGGTCTCATGCAGGGATGCTGGCTTGGAGCGACCGCTGTCGGCAATGCCTGTCTCTTCCTTGGCGCCGTTATGTATCAGAGCTTCTCTTTGTCAGCTACATGGAGCGTGTTCGCAATCGTCTGCTTCATCTCAATGGCAGTAATGCTGTGTATGGTGAAATGGCTTGAACGAGTAGCTAAATAACCCCGACGATAAAACGAATATTCTTAACCCCGGATTAGGCCAGCCCCTCATCCGGGGTTAATTATTATTCAGAAATAACCGTCCGCAGTTTTTGCTTATTTTTTTCCAGTGGAATTCTGCGCCAAGCATGTCAAGAGCATGATATTTCCAAAGCTCCTTGTCAAAATTGGGAGTGAAACGCGCCATCACAAGCCTGTCCTCCTCTTTCAATTCATCAACATACCACCACGGCTGGAATCTGTAACACCTCTTGCGGATCGTCACCGGCTCCTCGTTCCAGTCAAGCTGATAAAACACAGTGCCGACACGCGTCATTTTCCGACACATCTCCGGAGTGATACCGCAATTGTCAAGAGCACAAGCATAGAATGCATTAAATCCAATCTCCTCATCGTTAAATCCGAGCGTGCCCAAAGCATCCGATGCTTTAATGTATGGCAGATAACATATTGAAATATAAAGCATTACTGTATGTAGGGTGTACTAAATATGTACTTGCGGGGAAGTTTTAAGAAAGGTAATCGCAAGGATTTAGGTTTATTTCGCAAGTGTTAGTTATTTTTAATTCTATTCTTTTACATTGATTTTCCCTTTTCGTTGGCAATGGGTATGGTGTATATGTGAGTTGGTGAAAAGAAAAAAGCCATTGGTGTATTTCTCTTTTGCTCCGCTTAAATTTATAGGTTTGGTTCAGTTTAGATGTATGACTTAGAGGGTCGTACAAATGTACGACCCTCTTAAACATTTTGCTGAGTTAGAAGAAGGATATCAAATCGGACAATGAGCTATTTAGGAAATCCATATACGGCACAAAATATAATGTCTGGTTATGGATATAATCAGGCGCAAGTTGCTATTTTAAACCGCTCACAAGCGCTTAGAAGTAGGGCGACAACGGACAGCCAATTCAGAAGGATAGCACAAGCGGCATATAATATGTACAGAGCCGCATCAAATAATGGAATGGGGTTAAGGACCGTCCAGTTTCCCGCCGCGTATACATGGGCAATTCAAACGGATAACCTATGGAGCTGTCGAAATACATAAAGAGCGAATCATGTGAAACGCAAACGGTTAAATGGCATCGCTTGTGGGAGAAGGAATATATATGTATCAACGCACTGAGGCGCAAAGGAAAGCAGTAGAAAATGAGTACAATCAAAAATTGTCCTCTGGTGCTTATGTACGTCAACACAGCTTTCTTTCTCCGAAAGGCGGTTATGTACTGTTTCAGTCGGGACATAACTTCCATCAGGAAGAAATTGAAGCCGCGAAACACCTTGCCAATCATAGCTACCGTGTCGAACTGCAACCAGAAGGGATGAGGATGTGGGCATCTGCTTGGTGTGGAGAAAGAAGTCGTTACGCTGAAGGAATCATCCAAGGGACGCTCTACGATCAAAAGACCGTTTCACGCTCTGCCACTAATCTTTCCGGAAATGTGAGATACGCAATGAATCATGCGGTTGATAAGAACGCCAAGATTGCCCTTATTTACGACAAGCACGGTCTCTTGCATCGCAACAACGTAAGGGAAGGTATGCAAGCGTTTATGAATGTTCGGGCTAATCGTGGCAAATTGGACAGTGTGTATGTGGTTAATTCATCAGGCAGACTATATATCCATAAGCTTAAATAAAAAGCCGGGTAAGGGATACTCCTCACTCGGCTATCGGAACCACTACAAGCTGTGCTAAAGTATCCTGGCTATAACAGCTAATAATTCCAAAACAAAGTTAGTAAATGATTTTGAAATTAACTCAAAGATAATGACAAAATTGTCAAAATACATAAAGAGCGAATCGGTGGAGCTTAAACGCTCCGCCATCCGCTTTGCCTCGTACAATCCCCGCAAGATTTCCGAGGAGTCGCGCAAGACCCTCAAGCGCGGAATCAAGAAGTTCGGGCTTGTGGGAGGCATAGTCGTGAACAAACGTACCGGTTTCACTGTCGTGAGCGGGCACCAGCGCCTCTCCGTCATGGACGAGCTTCAGAAGTACAACCATGACACCAAGGAGAACGATTACCGAATTCGTGTGGATGTCGTGGACATGGACGAGAAGTCGGAAAAGGAGCTGAACATCCTCGCCAACAATCCCAACGCACAAGGAACATGGGACTACGATGCACTGCGTGAGCTTGTGCCGGATATTGACTACAGGGATGCCGGGCTGACGGATGCCGACCTCAACATAATCGGCTGTGATTTCCTGCTCCAGACAGAAGAGGAAAACAACATCGCCGGTGAACTTGACTCGATGATGTCGGAGGTAAACGAGCAGCGCGAAGCCGAGAAAGCCTAGCGTCAGATGGA